>CAMUPJ010000101.1 GCA_947090725.1 uncultured Clostridia bacterium | reverse complement strand
AACCTTATCGGCGGCGCAATCGATATCTTTACCGATTTTAACGATCTTACTGCCTTCGATATAAATATCGGCCGCCTCAAACGAATCGCCGAGAACCGCCATTCCGTTTTTTATGAGTAAATTCATTTTGTTTGCTGCAATATCGCAGACTTTCCCTCCGCTTTTGGAATCTTTTACTGATTTCTGCCCTGCATCAATAGGTCCATAATCGCCATACGTATCGCCAAACCGTTGGTCACTTGCCGCAGAATATACGACTGCTCCCCATCGGCAACTTCGCTCGAAAGCTCCGAACCGCGGTTCACGGGTCCGGGATGCATTACGATGGCGTCGCCGTCGGCACGCATAAGCCGTGCCGCATCGATCCCGTAGTAGGCGTTGTATTCCGCCACGCTCGGAAAAAGTCCCGCTTGTTGCCGCTCGAGTTGCAACCGAAGCCCCATGACCACATTGGCGCCACGGATACAATCATCCAAATCGTTGCTCACCGAAACATCCATATTCTCGATTCCGGCAGGCAAGAGCGTTTTGGGTGCGCATACCGTTACCGATGCGCCCAGCGTGTTAAGTCCCCAGATATTGCTACGCGCCACGCGCGAATGTTTGATATCTCCGGCAATGACCACTTTCAGGCCTTTTATACTGCCGAACTTTTCTTTCATCGTATAAATATCGAGCAATGCCTGCGTGGGATGTTCGTTGAGCCCGTCTCCCGCATTGATCACGCCGGCACGCACGTTTTTGGCCAACAAATGCGCCGCACCCGACATAGAATGGCGCAACACGATAATATCGGCCAACAATGCGTCAAGGTTTTTCCCCGTGTCGATCAGTGTTTCTCCCTTGGAAACACTGGAAGTCGATGCGGAAATATTGATAGCATTGGCGCTCATGATTTTGGCGGCCGCTTCAAAGGAGGTGCGTGTGCGGGTACTGTTCTCGTAGAATAGGTTGATTACGTTTTTTCCCTGTAAATTGGGAATCTTCTTGACGCCTGTTGCTAGCACCTTATGCATCCCGTCGGCAGCATCCAAAATTTCATTCAGCTCTTCCGCCGTAAGGTCTTTGAGTCCCAATAAGTCTTTTCGCTTTAACATGATTGCTCCTTTCGGTTTCTTGCGTTTTCTTCGCGGCGAAGCGTTGCCAGCACTTGCTCGAAATATGCGGGAAGCGGCGCGGCAAACGTCATATCGGTTCCGCGTACGGGATGACGAAAAGTGATTTGCGCGGCGTGCAACAGTTGACCTGCCAAAGAAAAGCGTTGCTTTGTATAGCCGTACGTTTTATCGCCCACCACGGGATGCCCGAGGTATTGCGCGTGTACGCGGATTTGGTGGGTGCGCCCCGTTTTGATATCGAACTCGGCAAGACAGTTCTCCGCAAAACGCTCGCGCACTTTATACAACGTAATCGCCTCTTTGCCTTGCGGCAAAACCGCCATTTTCTTTCTGTCGCGGGGACTGCGCCCGATATAAGTGCGGACTTGTCCGCTGTCCTCTTTGAGGTTCCCCTCCAAGAGTGCGAGATAGCTCTTTCGGACTTCTCTGCGGGCAAGTTGCTCACAGAGCGAGAGGTGCGCTTTGTCGTTCTTTGCCACCAACAGAACACCGGAGGTATCCTTGTCCAAGCGATGCACAATCCCGGGACGCACGGCGCCGCCCGCTTGAGAAAGCGTACCGAAGCGGTACAAAAGCGCATTGACCAAAGTACCGCTGTGATTGCCCGCGCCCGGATGCACGCTCATCCCTTGTTGCTTGTTGATCACGGCAATGTCGTCGTCCTCGTAGAGAATCTCCAAAGGAAGTTCTTCCGGCTCGGCACACATAGGGCGCACTTCTTCGGAAAGCACCAACACGTCTCCCGCTTTGAGGATTCTACCGCACTTTTCCGTTTTACCGTTACACAGAAGATTGCCGCCGTCGTTCAGCGCCTTAATCTGCGACCGCGTCTTTCCCGTCTTTTGCGAAAGATACACGTCCATACGCTCGCCGCCGTTCTCTACCGTGTAGGTCAACACGTCAGCCATCTTTCTCTTCGTGTCCTTCTATAGATTCTTGCGCAGATTGCGTCTGTACGACGCGCTCCCCCCGTTTTTCTTCCGCATCCGTATCGGAAAGCACGCCGTCCGCGGCGACATTTGCTTCCCCTGCGCCTTCGCCCGCCGACGAAGCCACCGTTTCTTTTTCGCCTCCGGATTTCGGTTTGGGATCTTTGTAGAACACCACAAAGTACACAAGAAACAGAATGACGCCTACCGTCAGTCCGATATCCGCCACATTGAATACGGGAAAACTCTCCCCCAACAGCGGAAGACTGCAACCGAAAAACACAAATTCCACAAAATCGCGCACGTAATGCAATACAAGGCGATCGAAAAAGTTGCCGAGCGCTCCCGATATGATGAGTGCAACGGAAAGACGCATCAAAATATGCCGCTTGCGCAATCGATACAACAGATAGCAAAAAACGGCAACGGCAATTACGGTGATAATCAGGAAGATAATACGTATCGCATTATCGCTCATAATCTTTTCCAAGCCGAAAGCACTGCCGAATGCCGCCTTGGTATTACGAACGTACGTGATATATAAAAAATCGGGGATCAGCTCAATACTCTGCCCCACGTACATGAACTTACCGATCAATGCTTTGGTCACAAGATCCAATACCAAAAGACCGAACAAAACGATCAGTTCGATTTTGGCATGCTTGATATACGCCCATGCGGCTCTGCCGAATGCGGTCATCCCGATCTTGGCACGTTCGCCGAAGGTATGCGCAGTCGCGCTTTGCACGGATTCGGAGGAAGTTTCCGATGCTTGCTTATCGCCCGCTTCGGAAACATGTTCCTCTTGCGACACAGACGACAAACTCTGCAAATCTTCCTTTTGCGACTTCTCGTTATTTTGACTCATACGGTACCGTAATTCCCACTCCTTCCGGCGACAACAGGAATATATTTCCCGTTGCTTCGATCCGATGCACGCTTCCGTTGAGCGCATACGTTGCCCCACTCACAAAATCGAGCACCCGCTGTGCCGCAGACGGCTCCACGTTATTGAGGTTGATCACCGCAGGCTCCCGCTGTTTTAAGTAATCGATGAGCAATTGCACGTCTTCGGGCGTACGCGGCTCATAGACGACGACGTTCTGATAATTGGGCGTCGACATATAATGCATATGCATCGTGGACTGTTGTTGTTTCATCGAAGACGTTTGCGTATACTGCGGCATTCCTCCGCCGTACTCGCTTCTGCGTCTATCCTCGAAATATTCCATATCGTCACGATTGCCGTTGTAGTTGGCGCCTCTCTGCGCCCAATCATCCCATTTCATTGTTACTCCTCCATTCGTCCTGTGTAATCCGGCCGCGGTGTGCGCGGGCCGAACAAAGCTCTTCCCGGTCGTATCATCGTACTGCCGTATCGGATTGCCGTTCGGTAATCCTCGCTCATGCCCATAGAAAGCACTTTCGCTTCGGGATGATCGCGCATCACCCGCACATGCAGATCATGCATGTGCGCATACGGATTTTCGTCGGCGCCGATAGGCGGCACACTCATAAGGCCGCACAACCGTACGTTATTGCGCATCGCTACCGCATCGGCCAATGCCTGAACTTCCCTCGGCGCTACGCCGCTCTTATTCGACTCCATACCGATATTGACTTCGACGAGTACGTCGGTCACAATGCCGCGTGCTCCCGAAAGACGGTCGATTTCTTCCAACAAAGAAATTCTGTCTACCGATTGGATCATTGCGACCTTACCGATCACATATTTGACCTTATTGGTTTGCAGAGCGCCTATCATATGCCACCGTAGCGCACCGCCGTCTCGGTACTTTTCGGTAAACTCCTGCACGCGGTTTTCTCCCGCATGCAAAATCCCAAAACGCGGTAGCAGTTCTACGACGTCCGCAGGCACGCATTTGCTCGCCGCCACAACGGTTATTTCTTGCGGCGCGCGTCCCGCAATCCGGCATGCTTCGGCTACGTTCTTTCGCAAGATCTCGATATTGTATGCAAGCTGATCCACGCTATCGACTGCCATACATAGCCTCCGTCATATATTGCGCGTACAACGATGCCAGCGGGATTCCCAGATTTTCCGCTCTTTGCATATAGGCCGAGCTGTTTGCTTCGATAAACACATACTTTCCCTGCTCGCAAATAAAGTCGCAGGAACCGTACGACAACGTAAGCGCTTGCGCCGCTCTTTCCGCTTGCGCGCGAAGCTCGTCCGAAAGCGTCGCAAGGGTCAGTTCCCCGCCGCATGCAGTATTGCTGCGAAAATCGGTGGTATTCGTTCGCTCTGCGACGCCTACCGCCGCACCTCCCACAATGTATACGCGGATATCCGATGCCATGCGTTCGCCCGCAACAAACCGTTGGTATATGTGCGGTATACGGCGCAGTCTCTCATTACACTTTTCCAGTTCCCGCCTGTCTTTCGCCAAGTAAACTTGTTGTCCCAAGCTCCCCACGCATTCTTTGACAATGACGGGATAACCGAGTTGCGCTTCTACCTTATCCAGAAACTTCCCGTCCGCACCGTCGTTTACGGGATACACAAGGGGGGCTACAATCGTCGCGGGCAAATCGATGACGTCCGCGAGCGCGGCAAAGGTTTTTTCCTTGTCGTCGCACAATTCGACGGCGCGCGCCGAATTGAAAAGACGAAGTCCCGTGCGCTCCAAACTCTTGGCAAGCGGAATATCCTTATCCCAAAACACAGCGAAGTCGTACAAAAGCTCGGTCTGCGGATAACTTGCATATACATCGGTGACGGCGCAAAGCGCTATATCCCGCCGGGAAAACTCCTCTTTCAATCGGCGAAATACGTATTCCGTGCCGTTATCGTGATAGTATTTGTTTGTGATGAACGCGACAGAACGCATGCGGCAAACCTCAAAAGACAGTATACAACATCCGGCACGATTTTGGCAAGTCTTTTTACGGAAAAGAGAAGACACCGTACAAAGTGTCTTCTCTTCGTATACGCTCTTTATTCGAATTTCGTGCGCTTGGTATAAGACGTATGCAATACTTCATGCGCCTTATGACTGTTGGGCTCTCCGAAGTATTCGCCATACAATGTTTTCACTACGGGATTTTCGTGACACTTACGCAATGCCGACTTTTTGTCCGACTTATATATCGCTTTGGCACGAAGCGCTTTTACGTCTACGGTATTGAGCACTTTGGCCGGCTGGATGGGTTGTCCGCCGCCGTTCACGCAACCGCCGGGGCAAGTCATGATTTCCACGAACTGATAATCCGCTTTTCCCGCTTTGATTTGCTCCATGATCACTTTGGCATTCGCAAGCGTATGGGCAACCGCCACTTTCACCTTGGTGCCGTTCATATCCACCACCGCGGTCTTGATCCCTTTGGTCCCGCGCACGGCTTTGAAATCCAACGAAGGCGGTTCCTTGCCGGTCACAGCCTCGTATACGGTACGAAGCGCCGCTTCCATAACGCCGCCGGTAGCACCGAACAAAAGCCCTGCGCTGCTTCCCTCTCCGATGGGATTATCGAATTCGCCTTGGGGCATAGCCGCCAAATCGATCCCCTGCGATTTGAGAAGCTTGGCAAGCTCGCGGGTGGTAAGCACGACGTCTATATCGGGATGCCCGCTCGCCGACTGATGGTCGCGGGTGCGTTCGAACTTTTTCGCCGTACAAGGCATTACCGACACCACCACAATGTTGGCAGGATCGATCTTGAACTTTTCGGCGTAATACGTTTTCATGATAGAACCGAACATCTGTTGCGGCGATTTACAGCTGGAAAGATGCCCGATAAGTTCCGGATAATAATATTCGATATAACGAATCCAACCGGGACTGCAACTGGTAATCATGGGCAGGCATGCGTTTTTATCCTTAAGACGGGAAAGGAACTCGTATCCCTCTTCCATGATCGTCATATCCGCCGCCATATCCACGTCGAACACCTTCTCCACGCCGAGCGCTTTGATGGCCGAAACCATCTTCCCTTCTACGTCGGTGCCGATGGGATATCCGAATTCTTCGCCGATGCCCACACGCACGCTGGGCGCCGTCCCTACGATGACGTATTTGTCGGGATCGGCAATCGCCTCCAATACCTCTTGCGTATTGTCACGCTCGGTCAGAGCGCCCACGGGGCATACGTTGATACATTGTCCGCATGCTACGCACGGCACGGTATCGAGCGGACGCTCGAAAGCGCATCCGATATGGGTATTGAAACCGCGCCCGTTGGGACCGATAACGCCCACCCCCTGCACCTTGTTGCATACCGCTACGCAACGACGGCAGAGAATACACTTATTGTTGTCGCGTATAAGATACGGGTTGGTATCGTCGGGAAGATATTTATGCGATACTCCCTCGTAAGCGTTTGCGTCGCAACCGTACTCTTGGCTAAGCTTACTCAGCTCGCAATTCCCGTTGCGCACGCAGGAAAGACATTTCTTTTCGTGATTGGACAGAATCAGTTCGATCGTCGTTTTGCGGGCGCTCTTTACTTTGGGCGGATTGGTAAAAACTTCCATACCCTCGCGCACCGTCGTGGAACACGAAGCCGCCAGATTGCGCATCCCCTTGATTTCCACCACGCATACGCGGCAACTTCCGTCGTTGGTTACGTCCTTAAGATAGCACAGAGTGGGAATATTGAATCCCGCAATACGTGCGGCGTCGAGTACGCGCGTCCCCTCGTCTACCGTAACGGGTACGTTATTTATCTTCAATGTT
>CAMUPJ010000100.1 GCA_947090725.1 uncultured Clostridia bacterium | reverse complement strand
AAGGGAAAGTTGGGGGAACTGTCTCGGCGACTGGACACCCGGCGAAGAGCAATTTCCCACGCTCGGACTCGGCGGCGTCATCGCTTACATACGCTCTAAAGGTATGACGGCGGGGCTTTGGACGGAGCTTGAGGTGTGCGGCGAACAGGCGCACGCGTATTTCGATATGCCGGACGACTGCTTTTTGTGCAGGGGCGGAAAACGCGTGGGCGGCGGCGAGCGTTGTTTTTTCAATTTTACCAATCGCAGAGTACTTGAATATCTTTTCGGCAGGGTAAAGGCGCTGTACGATATGGGCGTGCGCTATCTGAAAAACGATTACAACGACTGCATAGGCGGCGGGGCGGACGGCGGTACGGTACTTGCCGAAATGCTTACGGTCAATCACCGCGCCGCCATGGCGTTTTACGAAGATTTGCAATCGCGGTTGCCGGGACTCGTCATAGAAAATTGCGGCAGCGGCGGTATGCGTGCCGACTACGGAACTTTGCGGCATTTCCATTTGCAGAGCACTTCCGATCAGGAAATTTATTGGCTGTATCCTGCGATAGCGCAGGGGTCGCTGGCCGCGATTGTTCCCGAACAAGCGGGGATATGGAGCTTTCCCTATCCGCATCTGTTTGACGAACGCGGATCGCAGGATGCGCTGCAAGCAAGCGTCGGTGCGATGGCGGACGGAAGACAGACGGCGTTTAATATGATAACGGGACTGTCGGGCGTGTTGTATCTGTCGGGACGCATAGACGTTGCCGATGAGAAAAACCTTGCTCTCATATCCGAGGGAATGAAGCTTTACAAAAATTTGCGTGCGTTTAAGCGGGGCGCGGTACCGTTTTATCCCGACGGGCTTCACGATATATTCGAGCCGAACGGTTACGTTGTGTTGGGACTTTACAACGGGGACAGAAAAGAAGCATTGCTGTACGTGTGGCGACTGCACGGCGAAAACGAAGGGGTGCGTGCCGATTTGCGTCGGTTTTCGCCGATATCTTCCGTCGACGTGCTTTTTCCGCGCGATTCGGGAGCGAAATATTCGTCGGAAGGCAATGTGCTGACGGTCTCTTTGCCCGCCCCGTTGTCGGCGGTAATCCTGCGTGTAAAATTCGGTTGATGTATAAAAAAGTCACAGGAAGGAAGGGGTGAATGCTGAAAAGGTCGTTGGGTTTTCTTTTTTCGTTGGTCGGCATTCTTTTATGTTTGGGAATTGTCGTCACGGGAGCGGGTTCTTTCGAAGCCATGGCGGCAGAGTCGGACGGCGCGACTGTCGTGGCGGTGACAAACGCGGATATTCTGCGGAGTGCACGTAATAACGTAAACCGCAATCTTACCGCTTACAATGCGGAGCCGGACGGCGTGACGGTGCGCGGCGTATTCGAGACGAACAAGCCGATTATAAAGGCGGCGGTAAAAAAAGGTATTACGTTTGCCGACGGCTTTACGGTGCAAACGGAGATTATCGAAGGCGATGGCTGTACGATGGATATAGGCATACTCTGCGGCGACGTGGACGAAGCGTGGCTTGATCCGTGGGACTTTTTGGGGATCGATATGTCCGACCCGGGCAGTCTTGCCAAATTCCGCGCAATAGGCGGCGTGACGGTGCGGTTTTCCATGAGCGGTCCGTCGGTCTCCACCGTTATGATGAAGGGAATGGGGGAGGCGCCGAACACTACGGCTTTTGCGGTTGCGGGCGTAACGAAGACGGTGCCGTTTGTGCGCGAGCGAAGTCTTACCTTTGAGAAAGAGGGTGGTTCGTGGAAGCTCCGTTCGGGAGATACCGAGCTGACCGTGGAAGAAAACGCCACGATGCTCAATCCGCAAGGTGCGCAAAAAGCGCAAAGCTTTCTCGACGCCACGCTCGATGGGTTTGCGGGCAAAGAAGTTTATGTGTTTGTCGCTTCCGAGGGCGGCGACGGGGCAAGTTCGGCATTGAAGATTAAGGGGGCGGGCGGCAAGATTTTTTCCGTGCCTTTCGGCAGCGACGACCTTTGCGGCGACGTTTCGTACGAAAAAAATCCCGAGCGCAGTATAGAGTTTTCGTTGGGAGAAAATTATTATATCGGTATGCCGCAGTATGCCGACAGAACTTTTACGTATCTCAGTCAACCGTATCAGAATCCCGTGTACACGCTTACCGACAACGGTTTGTATGTGAGCGGAAGAGACAAGTTGTACGGAATAAACGCGGATGTAACCTATCTGACGCCGTTTGAAAAATTCGACGGATTTTCCGCCGTGCTTGCAAACGGATATATGCCGCAGACCACTTCGACGGTAAATTCCACTTTTTCGCTTACGCTCAACGGGCAGAAGTTTGCCAGCTATTACGCATGGGACAGTGTGCATATAGGGATTACTTTTCCCTATGCCGACACTACCCGCGGATTTTTTGCTTCGGTGCTTTTGTGGGGACGGCCTGCGGGCGGAGCCAACACGTTGCGCGCCGAATTGCCCGCATCGTATATTCCTTATGAAGGCGGCGATGTGATCGTGAAGATAGCGAAGCAAGACGCGCACCACTATATCTATATAAACGGAGTGCGACTGGGCGACGGTTACGAGTCGGCGATCGACGAAACGGTGCAGGCAATCGAGTCGGGGTATACCGATTCGCAAGGACGGCACAGCGGCTTTTATGTGTCCACCCTCAATACTACGGCATATCTGTCCGACGGATTGGCGGTCGCCGACGACGTGCTGACGGATAAACCGGGACATTACCTAAAGCAGATCGGCGGCGCGCGCATAGTAAACGATATCCCCACGCTTAAGTCGGCACAGTCTCTTTACGCACCCGAAAAAGGCGACGTGACGGCGCATAGCGTCAAGCTCTCCTTCGGCAAAGAAACCCTTGACCGTACCGATGGCAATTTTGCGACGGACGGATATCTCGTTGAACGGTACACGGACGATGCGGCGGACGGGTTGTTCCTATTGGAAGGCGAGGACAATACAACGTTCTCCGACGGGGACTTAAAGGCAGATACGCGTTATACGTACCGTGTGTATGCGGTGCAGGGTGCGGCGTCGGCGTCGCCGATAAAACTTGTCGCGTATAAGCCGATAGAAGTTAAAACTTTGAAAGAGCACGTAGTCGCACCGTTTGCGGCGGCAACCGTCGGTGGCGACAATCGGGATTCGGGCATGGCGACAGTTGCCGTTGTCATCGCGACGGTTGTTATAGCCGCGCTTGCGGCGGCGGTGTGTGCGTATATGTACAATCGCAAAAAAAACGGAAAAACGCGCGTTTATGCAACAGCGGGCAAAAGAGCGATTGCCGCATGCTTGGGGATATGTATAGTATTTGCGTCGCTTTCCGGTTGCGGAGGAAAGCGCCCCGACGGCAACGGGTCGGACAATTTGCCGTCAGTTTATGAGGAGGATGATCTTTTGGATACGTTTGCGCACATTACCACTCCCACATGGAAGAGTGAAACAGTATACAACGAAACGGTGCTTATGTTGCGTAGCGGTACGTCTTCGCCGCAGGGTAAACTTGCTTTCCGTCCGCGTCGCATTCTCTCGGTGCGTGACTACAATCTGCATACCGTTTACCGCGAAGGAGACGACTACGTGATAGACGCCGACGGCAATATCACGCTTCCCGACGGATCGGATTGTCCGTACCTTGCGGAGGAAAATCTGCAATACGCCACACGCCCCGCGGGAGTGGAGGGACTGTACGAGTTTCCGGCGTCTACGGCGGCAAAGCCCAATCTTATGTACACCGAAACGCCGTATCTTGTGCAAAAGCAGATATGCGTGACCTACGAATACGATACGTCCGATTTTTCCGCCGATGTTGTAAGCGTGGCCGACGAAAGCAAATTGCCGGGGCTGCGCCGCAAACTGGCCGACAAATCGCAGATCCGAATGGCGGTGCTGGGCGACAGCATTTCCGAAGGCGCAAACAGCAGCAGTTTTTTGAATATTCCGCCTTATCAGGCAACCTATTCGTCGCTTTTCCGCGGATTTTTGGAAAAGAAATTCGGCGTAGACGTGGTGTTTGAAAATTATTCGTTGGGCGGCATGGCGTCGGCGTGGGGCGCGACCCGCGCTTATGCGGTGGGACAATTTATGCCCGACGTCGTGATTCTGTCGTTCGGCGCCAACGACGGCGGAACGGGGCAGGACAACAGTGTAACGCCGGTGTCCGTTGCCGATTTTACGCGCAACATACGCGAGGCAATGGACAACATACGCAAATATAATCCCGATTGCGAGTTTATTTTGGTATCGTCGCTCAAGCCCAATCCCGACAGCGCGGCGTTCGGCATACAGGGCGATTATGCCGTCGCCATGGCGGGTATTGCCGATTCGCTTTCGTATGCCGTTGCCGTGGATATGTATAAGTTGCACGATTATTTTCTGACGGAGCGCGGCAAAAATTATGCCGATATGAGTTCCAACTATATCAACCATCCCAATGATTTTCTGATCCGTCTGTATGCGATGAACATAATTTCCGCGTTGTGGGAATAAGACGCGGGCAGGAAATTTACGGTTATCAAACACTTCCGATTGCGGAAGGCAAAGATACGGCGTTATGGTTCCATATAATGCCGTATCTTTATATTTTTTCGCATATTTTATGGTACAAAAACAATTGACGATTCGTTGATTATCGAATATAATTTCTAAGAGCAGGAAATCCCGATGCAAAGGGATTGCACAAGCAAATTACGACATTGTCAGATTTAGGAGGTTATATGTTTTCCGGTAATGTAAAACGTAAGCCGTTGACGGCAACTTTATTCTTGATTGCGGCGTTGTTGCTGTCCACGCTTTTTGTCGGAGCGGTATTCGGTGTGCGTACCGTTTCGGCGGCGGAGAATACAAACGTCGGGCGTACGTATTATTATGACGAGTTGAAAAAGAGCGCTTTGGCACAAAAGTTTTACGGTATTATGGAAGATATGGCAAAGGACGGGAGTTTCGATACGGGAATTACCGAATACGATCTTTCCAAAACATTGAAAGCGAAGGAAATTTCCGATTACCTTGTCAACGGTTCTCCCAAGATTCCCGTAGCTTTGGGCGCGGCGCGCGATGCGTTTTATATGGACCATCCCGATCTTTTCTATGTGGATGTGCACAAAATGCAGTTGAGCTGCGGATTGCAGGGGGATACGTATATGGCATCTCTCGGGACGGGACGTGCGGATAACTATTACACCGATTACACCGTAACGTCCGCTGCGGAAGTTGCGCAGGCCAAAAGCGAATACGAGGCGGCAATCGCAAAGGCGGTGGAGGCAGCGCAAGCCGACGGCGCCGATGTGGTGCAACAGATAAAAAACGCAAACAAATACATTGCCGATCATACCGAATACGATGATGGCGCATTGCTTGATTCGCATAACGGGGTGCAGTACGACGGATATGTGCGTACCGCGTACGGACCGTTGGTAAAAGGGAAAGCGCTTTGCGAAGGATACGCAAAAGCGTTTAAGGCGGTAATGGACAGATTGGGAATCCCGTGCGTACTGGTGGCGGGTTCCGCTTATTCGGGCATTGCGCCTTTGGACGGCGTTGCCGGGTATGAATCGCACATGTGGAATGCCGTACGTGTGGGAGGCTTGTGGTACGGCGTGGACGTTACCTGGAACGATACGGAAAACAATTTGGACAAATATTTGTTGGTGGGGGACGAATTTCTTTCGAGAAGTCACATTTCGAACGGTGTAATTTCTTCCTCCGGATTTGAGCTTATATATCCTGCGATTCGACCGCTGAATTACGGCATAAAGCAAGACGATAGCGGATTTTTGTTTGAGGATGAAGCGAAAATCGGTTCGACCCAATTCGGATACGAGACGCATGTCGACGCCGAAGACGGAATAGAAAGAAAAACGCTTACGCTCGGCATCAGTTACGAGGGAAAGAACGGTCTGGAACTCATGGAAGAGGGGAAATACCTCATTATGCGCCAATCCGCGACGGACGAGTGGACATACTGGACGTGTATGCCGTTGTTCTATAAGGAAAATTACGAAGAGGGTTCCGGATTCGAAGGAAAATATACTTTGTTCAGCATAAACGAAACCGTCAATCGGATACAATTCGCGATTGTGGATTATGCGCCCGACGGCATACTGTATGTTTACAATCCGGAAAATCTGACCGACAGCCATATCATTGCGATGAGCGCGGTATATGCCAACGAAGCATACGGTTCCTACGTTCCCGCACCGTACGTAACCCATATGACGCCCGACGAAAAAGGATATATAAGAAGTTTCGAGCCGCTTGCCGTGACGTTGGAATACAGTGATACGCTCGTGTATACGGAAGGGAAGGGAAATGCCGACGTGGGTGTCTCCGTAACGGGACAGCACAGCAATATAGCCGATTATGTGAAAGTGACGGATGTCCGCTGGGACGAAGCGACTAATAAGTTATCGTTTATGTTTACGCCCAGCAAATACTATGCGCATAATTGCGAAGTGTACTATTTTGTCCCCACCAATCTAGTGGGAAAAAAGAGCGGCAAAGTTCCCGAAGCAGGAAGTCTGTCTTTTAAGATGAAGCAGGTCGTATGTTCCAAAATATTCAACGACGGGCGTTTGTATATGCAGGTATTCGGGCAGCCGGAGTTTGTCAGTGCAAGCGATGAGTCGCTTAACGAATTCAAGGGAAAAGACGGACAGCCGATTGTCGGGGATCAGAGAAGCCAGTTGATGCTTGTCGTCAGCGAACCGACCAAGGCGGAGAGCGATGCGATGAAAGACGCGTTGCTCGACGAGAATCTCGAT
>CAMUPJ010000099.1 GCA_947090725.1 uncultured Clostridia bacterium | reverse complement strand
GTTCCGGAAAAATCGATGTTTTGATCGGAGAACGCGGAGTCAACAATACAATTTGCATCAACGGCATGGGTGAATGCGACTATGCCGGTTTTGTCGGTGGCGAATGGTTGGAACCCGACCAGGTGGGATATGCCATCGGCCGCGCCATTAACAATGCCGAGACAAATTCGCGTACCAAGATCAAATACCTCTATGTGGGGGTGCCCGGAGAATTCACTACGGTGGTATGCCGAGATGCCGGTGTTTCTCTTACCAAAAAAAGAAAAGTAACCGAAGCGGATGTGGATATGTTGCATGCGCAAGGGGACGTTTTCGAGAACGACCCCGATTACACGCTCATAAACGTCGGGCCTGTGTATTATACGTTGGATGACGATCGGAGATTGGTGCAACCTGTCGGCATGACGAGCACTAAGTTGGGTGGCCATATTTCTTACGTGCTCGCAGAGAACCGTTTTATCGATTTTGTCGGCGGGATTTTGGATAATTTGGGTATTGAATCGGTGGAATACGTTTCTTCCGTTTTGGCGGAAGAGCTGCTTTTGTTCGATGAAATTACGCGGGATCAGTATGTAGTGCTCATCGATGTAGGGTATATCACGACTTCGGTTGCCGTAGGGCGCGGCGACGGGCTTTTGGGTTTATATAACTTTTCTTTGGGCGGAGGGCATATTACCGGTGATTTGGCGATGGCGTTCGACATCTCTTTTTCGCAGGCGGAGAGTCTGAAGCGTAAAGTGGTGCTTTCGCTCAATGCTTCCGATGCCGACGTGTATGAAATCGTCGACCGAGAAAACCGTATTCCGTTTTCCGCAAAGGTTGTAAATGAAATTGTGATGGAACGCATAAAACTGATTGCTTCGATGATAGAGAAGTGTCTCAATAAATGCGAGTACGATTATCCCGATTATATCCCGTATCATCTGACGGGGGGTGGGCTGTGCTATCTCAAGGGTGGACGCGACTATTTATCCAAGCGGTTGAACAAGCCTGTGGAAATTGTGAATCCCTCCATGCCGCCTTTCAGTCGGCCGCATATGTCAAGTAGCATCGGTTTGATGGATATGATGTTGAATCAGCAACCCATCGCAAAGAAAAAAGGATTTTTTGCCCGCTTGTTCGGTAAATAAACGTATAAATCAGGAAACTTTATTGCGTCTACAGACGTTTTCGGAGGTTTTGTATGCAAATCAATTCTAAGGATATATCTACCATGCCGGCCGATATTCGCGTGGTCGGCGTAGGTGGCGGTGGGAATAATGCCGTGAACCGTATGATCGCGGCCGAAATCAAGAGTGCGAAATTTATTTCGCTCAATACCGATTTGCAGGCGCTGAATATGTCGAAAGCGCAATACAGAATTCAGATCGGCGACAAACTCACGCACGGCATGGGGGCGGGAGCCGATCCCGAGATTGGGCAGAAAGCGGCGGAAGAGAGCCGTCTTGCTATTTCCGATGCGATTAAAGATGCGAATATGGTATTTATCACCGCGGGTATGGGCGGTGGCACCGGTACCGGAGCAGCTCCCGTAGTGGCGCAGATTGCCAAAGAAATGGGGAAGCTTACGGTCGCTGTCGTAACGAAGCCGTTTGCGTTCGAGGGCGTAACGCGTATGAACAATGCCGAAATCGGTATTGCCAATCTCAAGAAAGTAGTCGATACATTGGTCGTTATTCCCAATGAACGGTTGATGCAAGTGGCTTCCAAGCTTCCCATTGTCGATGCTTTCAAATACGCCGACGATGTGTTGCGTCAAGGCATTCAGGGCATCAGTGATCTGATCGTAACGCCTGCGCTTATCAATCTCGATTTTGCCGACGTGTGTACCGTGATGCGCAATAAAGGAATTGCACATATGGGGATCGGGCACGGCACCGGCGAGCGCAGAAATGTCGAAGCCGTAAAGCAGGCGGTATTCAGTCCGTTGCTCGAAACGTCTATAGAAGGCGCCACCAGTTTGATTCTCAACGTAATGGGCGGATTGGATACTACGCTCGAAGAGATTAATGAGGCAGCCGATTTGGTGCGTCAGGTAGTGAATCCTTCCGCAAATATTATCTTCGGTGCGGATATACGCCAGTCTATTCATGAAGAAATTATCGTGACGATTATCGCTACGGGATTTGAGGAACCGGCGGTGGAAAACGCACCGCAAGCGGCAGCCCGTCAGCAATCGCGTGACGATTACTATTCGCGTCTTACCGGCGATGCGGGGAATGCAAATGCGAACTTGAACGTTTTCCCGATGCAACCGCAAAATCCGTTTGCCGCGCCGATACAGCCGCGTCCCGGGATGCCGCCGTTCGGAAACTATGCAAACCAACCGCGTCCCGCACAGCCTGCTCCTGCGCCTGCACAACCGCAACCCATGCCCGGTCGCGGCGACAGTGCGAAGATCCCTTCGTCGCGCGTGGATGTGGATGATTCGGGATTTCCCGAATTCCTCAAGCGGCTCAATGATAAAAACCGCAGAAACTGACAGATAGAAATTACAATATAACCGAAAGTGTCGTTCTCCGATAGAGTGCGGCACTTTTTTAGTGGGAAGTTTTCTTTTTATTCGGGGCTTTTTCGACAGTATTGGAATTTTTCGGCAATCGGAAGTATGGTAGTATACCCGTATGAGCGTATATATCGAAGCACTTGCTGTGCAAAATCTCTTATTGAATTATGTGATCAGTGCCGCGTCTTACCGATTTTTATGCTTGCAAAAAGCGCGATGGAGATGGATGCTGGTCGCTATGGCGGGAAGTATAGCCGCAATCTTTTACCCATTCTTGGCGTTACCGCTTGCGGTGCATATTATTTTGAAGCTTGCATTGGGGGTAGCACTTTCGGCCATTCTGTTTGTGGGGAAATGCAAATACGTTAAGGGGATGTTGTCGTTTTTCAGTGCTACTTTTTTATTCGGCGGATGCGTGTTTTTCGTAGGTTGTATGCAATACGGCAACGCAACCGATGCACTGACAAAACCTCTGTCGATCGGCTTTTTTGGTGTCGTAGCCGCTTCGCTGGCGTTATACGCCTTTGTGCATTTTTTAAGTGTGTCGTATCATCGCCGCCGCAACGTGCGGAAATGTTTGCTCGAATATCGCATGGTCTTAAACGGTTGGGTGATGGAAGGAAGCGGTTTCATGGATACCGGAAATTGTCTGTACGATATGCAAACGGGATTGCCGGTAGTGATAATCGGCGTCAAGTCTTTGCTCCCGTATCTGTCCGACAGTCAGATGTCGGAACTTTTTTCCGGACATGCCGACCGCGTGTTTGCGGGCGCGCGCAAAATGCCGTGTAGCAGTGTGGGCGGAAAATCCGCATTATGGCTGGTGGAACCGCAGCAGTTTGAGGTCTATTCGGGAAAGGACGGGCATATAGTATATGACGTAATGGTCGGGTTGTCCTTTTCGGCAATCGCAGGAGATAAGACGTATAACGCCATTTTGCACCCGGCATTGACGGAGGGAAACGCAATATGAAATTACGGAACGTATTGAAAAAACTATTAGAGCAGATTTGTGCGCCGGATTGTAACGTCTTGATGTACATTACGGCAAACGAAGCGCTCCCGTCGCCGCTTTCGCCGGAAGAAGAAGCGGAAGTCATGGGGCGGTTGCGCGGCGGCGATCCGTCGGCGAAAAATACGCTGATTGAGCGGAATTTGCGTTTGGTGGTATATATTGCACGTAAATTCGACAACACGGGCGTGGATCTCGAGGATTTGATTTCGGTGGGGACGATCGGCCTTATAAAAGCCGTCAACTCTTTCGATCCGGACAAAAATATAAAATTGGCTACATATGCGTCCCGTTGCATCGAAAACGAAATTCTAATGTATTTGCGGCGTATGGTGCGCTTGCGGTGCGAAGTTTCTCTGGACGAACCTCTGAACGTCGATTGGGAAGGAAACGAATTGCTCATGAGCGACATTTTGGGTACCGAGCCGGATCTTGTGAGTAAGAACATAGAGAACTCGGTGGAAAAACAGTTGCTGTGGAATGCCATTTCCAAGCTGGGCGGCAGAGAAAAAGAGATTATGCAGATGCGGTTCGGTTTGTGCGGAAGACAAGAAAAAACCCAAAAGGAAGTTGCCGACCTGTTGGGAATTTCTCAATCGTATATTTCGCGTTTGGAAAAGAAGATTATCAGTCGTCTCAAAAAAGAGATTGTGAAAACGCTCTGAGTGTTGAATCAGTCGATATTTTTCTTGAGTATCGAAATTGCGTTTTTCTCCAGGCGGGAAACCTGCGCTTGCGAGATACCGATTTCTTCCGAAACTTCTACCTGCGTTCTGCCTTCGTAGAAGCGCAACGTGAGAATTTGCCGTTCGCGCGGAGACAGTTTCGCCATCGCTTCGCTGATGGAAACGCCTGTCAGCCAGTTTTCGTCACAATTCTTTTTGTCGGATATCTGATCCATAATCATGACGGTTTCGCCGCTGTCGTGATATACGGGGTCGAACAGAGAGACAGGATTGGAAATGGCGTCCATGGCGTAAGTTACTTCCGAGACGGGCATATTCATAGCGGCGGCTACTTCTTCCAAAGTCGCTTCGTTGTTGGTTTCCGCTTCGATTTCCTGGCGTTTTTGCAGTACTTTATACGCCATATCCCGTATGGATCTGCTGACACGGATACTGGAACTATCCCGTAAAAATCTGCGTATTTCGCCGATAATCATCGGTACCGCATACGTGGAAAAACGCAGGTTCAGTGCGGTATTGAAATTGTCCATGGCTTTGATGAGTCCGATACAGCCCACTTGGAAAATGTCGTCCGCACATTCTCGCTTTGAGCCGAATCTTTGTACAATGCTGAGTACCAACCGCATATTGCAAAGCAGAAAATGATCTTTGGCTTGCTCGTCGCCGCTCTGTGCTTTGTCGATTAAGTCCATTGTTTCTTTGTGCGTTAACTTCGGTAATAGGGAAGTGTTGATTCCGCAAATTTCAACTCTGGTTGACATGAAATTCCTCCTTGTACTCAAATATTGTTATCGACCCGTTTCCGAATTATACCGAGGCGCAATTTTTCCAAGACATTTTTTGTCGGAATCTCGCATATGTTTAGTTTGGGTACAAAAGAATTACCGACCCGAAACAACACAATTTTGCCTGCAAACCGTTTTTGCAATGAAATTTTTGTCGGAATATGGCATATACATATTCCGAGGTGTAAAATGAGCGATAACGATTTGTCTTATTGTGAACTTCGGGCAAAGGAAGTCGTCAATGCAACGGACGGAAAACGAATGGGACGTATCGTCGATATTCTGTTTTCCCGCGATGACGGAACCGTTACGGGGATTGTTGTGCCTTTTTGCAAGCGGAGTGTGTTTTCCAAAAATCAGGACATTTTTATTCCTTGGCGATGCGTGCAGAAAATCGGAGAAGACGTAATTCTCGTTCGGCTCACGGTAGACGCGACGGGGCGTATGACCTGCGGAGATAAGCCGCCGCCGGAGCATGAACATAAGGATTGTAAAGGAATGGGCAAAGAGAGTTGCGAGCGTAAAACGGAACCACCGAAATGCGGCTGTGACGAATCGGCATTGCCGAGTTGCGATTACCGATGTGAAAAATGTATGCTTTTCGATTGTGCCTACAGATGGTCGCACATGAACTGATGCGAAATGATTGCGCTTTCGGGAAAAAAGTGGTATTATACATATAGAATCATAAGAGGTGTATCCTATGAAATGTATGTATTGCGGCTATACCGAAAGCAAAGTTCTCGATTCGCGCCCTACGGACGAAGGGAATGCGATACGCCGTCGGCGCGAATGCCTGAAGTGCGGAAAGCGTTTTACTACATACGAAATGATTGAAACGACGCCCATATTGGTGATCAAGAGCGACGGAACGCGTCAGCAGTTCGATGCCTCCAAAATCAAGCGAGGTATCATTCGTTCCTGCGAAAAACGGCCTGTCGCTATGCATGATATCGACGCGTTGGTGCTGTCGGTAGAAAAGCAGATCAGCAATTCGCTGGTGCAGGAAATTTCTTCCCGCAAGATCGGAGAACTGGTTATGAAGGGATTGAAAGACTTGGATCAGATTGCATACATACGGTTTGCATCGGTGTATCGTCAGTTCCGCGATGTGACCGAGTTGACCGACTTTATCAAAGGCGAAAAGATGAATAAGGAAGAATAACCGTCGAATGACTCTCATGAATGCAAAAGTCAATACTATGTATAAAGTAAGCGGCGTGTCGGGCGAAGGAAACGCTCGCCGCCGTTTGCTCGATATGGGTTTTACGCCGGAGTGTTCGCTGTATATAGCCGGAGTGGCGCCGATGGGTGGGACGATTTTGGTCGGTTTGCGCGGGTTTTTGGTGGCATTACGCGAGGATGCCGCATCTTTGATAGAGATCGAGGCGGTATAGTATGGAGTATACCGTTTCTCTCGTAGGCAATCCGAATGTCGGAAAAACCAGTTTGTATAACCGCATTACGCATTCACTGGAGCATGTGGGCAATTGGCACGGCGTAACCGTGGCGGAAGTCAGCAAAAGAATCATGTTCGACCACCATACCGTGAATATGGTGGATTTGCCGGGCTTGTACTCTCTCAGTGTATATAGTCCCGAAGAAGGGATTTCCCGCGATCGCATCTTGGCAAGGACAAGCGATCTTATTATCAATATCTGCGAAGTCAACAATCTGTCGCGTAATTTATATCTTACATTGCAGTTGTTGGAATTGGACGTGCCTATGGTACTGGTCGTCAATATGATGGACGAGCTCAGTAAGCAAGGAAAAGTCCTCA
>CAMUPJ010000098.1 GCA_947090725.1 uncultured Clostridia bacterium | reverse complement strand
AGCGCCAAAAGCGTCATCACCAAATAGATCACCGAGAGCTTGAGATGCTTTTTGGTACGATTGCCGCGCACCTTGCGGAAATTGTTGTGCAATAACGTCTGCTCCATCTCACTCATCCCCCGTATATACCCATTTGTTGGTCTTAAACGTGATAAACGTGAGAACCGCGATTACGAGGAACAACATCCAGGCAAGCGCCGACGCGTAACCGTACGCCGACGACGTAAACGCTTCGTTGTAGATTTTGACGGCGATGAAATAGAGCGAATTATCCGGGCCTCTGCCGCCGTCGGAAGCAAACACCATCGTGGAGTTGATCTGCATAGCGCCGATCATGCCGGTAATCAGATTGTAGAAAATCATGGGCGTGGACATGGGAATGGTGATTCTGAACAACCGCGTCATCACCCCCGCGCCGTCGATTTTGGCCGCTTCGTACAGTCCCGCCGGAATGTTTTTGAGCGCGCTCAGCCACAGCACCATACCGCTGCCCAGCGTCCAAAGATTCATGAGAATCATGGAGAACATCGCCGTATTTTTGTTGCTGAAAAAGGGAAAAGGATCGGCGCCGAATTTCGCAAAGAAACTGTTGAACAGGCCGTAACCGGTGTTGTCCAGCATCTGACTCCAGATGCCGCCCGAGACAACGGCGGGAATCACGACGGGCAAGTAGAACAGCACGCGATACACAAGCACGCCTTTGATCTTCTGATTTACCGCCACCGCCAAAAGATAGCTCAGGCAAAGATTGAGCGGCACCGAAATAATCGCGTACAAAAACGTGTTGCCGAACACGCGCAGAAATTCCGCGCGGTCGGTCGTAAACATCGTTTTGAAATTCTGCAAGCCGATAAATTCGTACACCATAATGCCGTCGTAACGGTAAAAGGAATAGATAAACGATTTGACCATGGGATACAAGGTAAAGACGGCAATACCTATCACAAGCGGCAAAACGAAAATCCAGCCGTGCCAACTCTCGCGCACTACCTTTTTGAACGTCGTTCTCTTTTTTGTAAGTAAATTCTGCAATCCGGTTTTCTCCCGCCGCACCGTTTCGATGCGGCTTTCACTCGATCCGACTTTATTTTACGACCGCCGCTTTTTTGAGCGCCGACACCGCGTCGGTGATACACTTATCGTTGGTCATCAAGGCGTTAAGCCCCGTGTCGTAATCCATAATGTTATTTACAAACTTTTTCACTGCATTGATGAGATCGTTTTTCTGCGTGGCGGGATAGTGCAGGAAAAAGGTTTCGCTGTAGTTACGCTCCGGCTCGTAATTGGTTGCCGCAAGATTGTACTGACGGTATCCCTCTCCCCATTGCGCCGTATTGTAATCTTGCAGATCGGTACGGATGGAGGGCGTATTCATGCCTGCCGCCGCCAAAGCGTTCTGACCGTCGTAGCTCATCAGATACGACATGAACTGCCAGGCAAGGTCGCGCTTGCTTTCGTCGATACCGGCGTAAATGCCGTATCCCGGCACACCGTAACCGGTCACGCCCTGCGTCCCGTTGATGATGGGGAACGTTACGAGATCGTACTCGCCGCCGTCGCTTTCGGAAATGTACTTCGCGTATTTGGAAATAGCCGACGAAGAATGAATGAGCATGGCGCCGCTGCCGTTTTCGTAGTTGGCGCCGCCGGCGTTATACCGCGCGATGTACTCTTTTTCCACCAAATCACGGATCAGATCCATGCCCGCACGCATCTCGGGCGTATCGAGCGTCCAGTTGCCGTTATCGTCGCAGAAGCTTGCGCCCATGGAGCGGAATAACGAGAAAAGTACGGGATCCCATCCGAGCGAAGCATCCACGATATAGCGTCCGCTCGCCGCCGTCCAACCCTTTTTGTCGTAGTATGCGCGCAAATTAGCCAATACTTTGAGGAATTCTTCCCATGTCCAGCCGTTGCGCACAGTGTTCACGTCCACGCTCTTTTCGGGGCGGTCTGCCGCTTCCAATGCGGGACGGATGTATTTATTGTTAAGATGCACCACGATACGGTCGGACGAACGCGGAATAAAGTACTGGTCGCCGTCATAGTCTTTCTGTCCCAGCTTCATGGCCGAAGTCACAAACTGATCGAGATAATGCTCGTCTTGCGCCACCTGCGCTTTTATGTACGGTTTTAAGTTCAGATACAGCTTCGAGGAAATAAAGCGGAACGATTCGCTTTCGCTGGTATAAAAGATATCCGGCATATTCTTCGCCTGGTAGCGTCCTACCACGGCCGAAGCGTAATCGTTACCCGAAATGATTTCCGACGTAACCGTCACATTGGGGAAAAGCAATTTGAAGCCTTGTGCCGCCGCCGTAATGAGCTCGCGCTCGGCAGGATCGGCCGTGATGCCGATTTTCAAGGTGGCGGTCTGATTGTAATCTTCGTCGGTCATATCGATGTTTACTTCGTATTCGTCGCCCGGATCGACCAGCTTGGGGCCGCCGTTCTTGCCGCAACCGGCAAATGCCGATACGGCCAAAAGACAACTGAGAATAAGTAACGCGATTCTTTTCATGTTCTTCTCCTTTCTTTTTGCGCGCGAAGCGCGCGTCGGTTGGTTAAGTTTTTTATTAGCTACGGATAGCAATATCCGTAGCTTTTTCATTTTCGTAGGAAATGAAAAAAATTTTTCTATTTACGGGGCGGCGCGACCGATTCGCGCAAAATCGCTTTGGCTTTATACATCTTACGCACGGGAGCACTGCCGTTTTCGATGCGATCGATAATATTATCGGCGATATCCGCGCCTTGCTGTTGCTTATCCACGGCGATTGTGGTCAGCGACGGATACAGAATCCGCGAGATATTGATGTCGTCGCAACCGATTACCGATATGTCCCGCGGCACCAGTTTGCCGCCTTCGGCCAGCGTGCGCATGCAACCGATTGCCGCCAGATCGTTGGTACAGAATACCGCCGTCGCCTCGGGAAAATCGCAGAGTAGCTTTTTGGCAAGCGTTTGCCCGATCTCGTCACTCGGCGCGTCGAAGTCGTGGTTGTAGTAAATTTCCACCCGGTCGAACGAAAGCGCCGCGGTCGTCTCGACAAACTGCTTACCCCGATTATCGGCCATGAAACCCGCTTCGTCGAAATTGCTGATGTACGCAATGTCGCGGTGCCCCATCCGATGCACCGTTTCCAAAAGCTCCTTGGTGGCGGCACGGTAATCGTAGGAAAATACCGACCCCACGCTTGCATCGAAATTGACGAGTACCGTACCTCTTTCCTTGAGTCCTTCGATAAACTCGTCTGGGTATTGATTGGTCATGAAATTCACCAGTCCGTCCAACCGCCGTTCGCTGATGGCTTTGAGCTTATCGGGCATATTGTTATCCAACATGAATAACGAAACGATATATCCCCGCTTGATGGCCGTCTCTTCGATCTTCTTGGCTACTTCCATATGGTACGGATTGGTGGTTTCGTAGATGGCAATTCCGATATGCGACGATCGACTGGTCACCAGATTACGCGCCGTCTGATTGGGTACGTATCGGAGCTGATGAATAATCTCCCACACGCGATCCCGTTTTTCCGGCTTTACGCACGGCTTTCCGTTGATCACATTGGAAACAGTGCCCTCGCTGACACCCGCCATCATTGCCACTTCCCTTCTCGTTACCATATTTCGATTTCCTTTCCGCCTTCTTCCCGTACAAACGCAATTCCCGCGTTGGGCAAAGCCTGTAATCCATGCCGCGTTTTCCATTTTTTGACGCGCGTTAATTTTTCTTGTGCCTTTATTGTATCACGGTTTTTAACGCGTGTCAATATTTAACGGAAAAATTTTTCCGTTTTTTCACAAAGTTTTTTCTTTTTTCGTACTCTTTCCGTAAAAGACGTGCTTGTCGGCATGTATATACTATAAAAAAGACGCTTCGGCATATACGCCGAGCGCCATTTTGACAACAAATCGGTCATCGTCCCCCCCCGCCGGGAATGGAAGAGATACGCTACAACGAATTTTTTGCCAAACCGGTATACTTTTGCACAAATTCCGTTTTGGCGTCCGTATAAGCGTCTCGGTTGTGCGCATACTTTTTCCAAAGACGCAGTTTCAATTTCTCGTATTCTTTCGCTACTTGGGAATGCGCGATCAAATAGTCCCGAAAGTAAATTTCGTCCGTATCGCCGCACAGTCTGATATGCAAGTGAAATACTTTCTCGGCAAACCCGTTTTCGGTGTACCCTTTATTGAGCGAAATTCGGTTTTCGGCTGTCGCCATGAGAATATAGCCGTGTTGTTGCAAAATCTTTGCGGCCTGTTTCAGTCGTTCGGTCGTGCTTACCACGATAAGAATATCTATAATGGGCTTGGCCATGATGCCGCCGACGGCGGTACTGCCAATATGATGGTATACCGTATCCGACGGCAACATGCTTTTCAGTTGCTCTACTTCCCCGTCATACCAACGCACCCAATACGGTTGATGCTCCGTCAGGAATATAGGGAACAGTTGCCAAAGTTCTTCCAACGACATTTCCGATAATTGCTTTTTCATAGGGGCAGTATACCATTTCTACACAGGAAAGTAAACGAAAAGCGTACGTTAAAAAAAGCCGCATAAAAGCACGAACGCACGCAGGGTACTTGCAAAAAGCGCAGGCACGGTACAGTGCTTGCGCTTTTACGACGGTGATCGAACCTACCGTTCGGGAATACCGTGCCGTATCATTCGGCGGCATTCCAATGGATTGCAATAGCGCGGCCACTATTACAAATTTGTTTTTACTCAGCCCTCGTAGCGGTCGAGGTTGGCGCGGATCGCTTCGATGAGGCGTTTCTCCGCCGCGACTTTTGTGTCTCTGGCAACCTTCGTGCCAACGCACGTGCCGTACAATTTGGAAAGGTCGTCCACAAGGTTCTTGAGGTGTACGATGTCCAGGATGTTCGCCGATCCGCAAAGTTCTTCTTGTGTAGGCGCTGTCGTTACGGGCGTCGCCGTAGATACTGCTGTGTTCGTGGTGTTCTTTTCCATAGAAAATATCTCCTCTATAATATATTCTTTGTCTCTGCTTACATAAAGCGGCCGCAGATAGCCTTATGCAATGTAGCCCCCTGTCGGCAGGGCGAGACATTCTACCTTGTAGCGCATCGGTATCGCAGAACGGGAAAACCCGATATGCGACTATCTTTCTCCGATACAGAAAGCGAGATGCACGCGAGTTTTGTATTGCACTTGCTATAAGGGAACACCCGAACGTTATGTAATTTCGGGGTACGGCCTCGTTTACGTTACTATATAATACGTCTGCGCCTCTTCAAAAATGCCTAAGCGCACACAAAAACCGTACTTGTTCGTGGTAACGGGAGCTCTCGATGCGCATTGTCCGTACCCGTAATCCATAAAAAATACACCCCCGAAGCACGCATATAAGAAAAGCGCAAACACACTTTTGCCATGCGTTCACGCTTTTTCTTCCGGTGAAGATTACCTTAGGTTTCACTATACGCTTTTATTCGATTTCGTAACGACTGTAGGTGCAACCGTCGCAATCGATTGCAAGCTCGAGCGTATCGGCGGACGGATCGGGATACAGCGTAGACGACAACGCTTTGCCGTTCACGAAAATTTCCACCGAAAACAAATCGAATACGATTTCCACCGTATCGGTTTCGGATTTGCGGTACGGCATACGACGGATCCCGGCAAGAGAGTCGTCGTCTTCCTCTACGCCTACGATACGCGCTCCCGCATGAGAACGATCAAACACCCACTCGTTGCCCGCAAGCGTAAAACGGGCATATTCGTCGCCCGACTTGCGCATTTTCAAATCAAACGCCCGTAAGTCCTTTATATCCAAGCGGATCGCGCCTGCGGAAATATGATCGAGTAGCTTTCCTTTTACCGACTTTTCGCATATCTTTTTTGCGTCGTAAACGGGCGTCTGGATCAGTTCGTCGCCTGACCGACTTAATCGACGCGGCACGGTGAGCATCCCCGCAAAGCCGTACTTAGAACACGGATAGTTCCTGTCCCACATACCCAGCCAACCTATCATAATCGGTTCGTCCGCAAACGTCTGCGACGCATAGAAATCGAACCCGTAATCCACGATCTGACGTTTGCTGTCCGGCACAAACGGCTTACTAAAGTCAAACGAGCCGAAGTGCGCAAACGAGCTGTGAATGTTGAGATGCGCGCTTCCCTCGTGCGGCTGAAACTGCTCGCTGTACGTAAGGAGATTCAGTTGCGTGCAATAGTCGGGGCATTCGATCATTTTGCCGCCGCTGTCCATGTCGGTAACGTCGCACACAAACGTCCACTTAAACAAATCGGATGATTTGTACAAAAGAATTCTGCCCTTGCCCTCGCGTTTTTTTGCGGCGACGAAACAGTAAAACATCCCGTTTATGCGTAGCAGCTTGGGATCACGGAAACTCCACGGGCAGTACCCCTCCGGCAAATCTTCTTCTCCTATTACGATTCCGTGCTTAAAAAAGTGTATGCCGTCGTCCGACGACGCAAGCGCCTGCAACTGCCGCTCGCTTACGCCGCCGTCGTTTTTCTTGAAGCTTGTATACAAAAGCCACAGCTTACCGTCATGCACTATCGCACTGCCCGAAAAACATCCGTCGTCCTGCTCGTCGGGGTGAATCGCTACGGGAAGCCTTTCCCAATGCGTCAAATCCTTGCTTTTTACGTGTCCCCAGTGCATGGGTCCCCAATAGGTCGCGTCGGAATAATACTGATAGAATACATGATACTCTCCGTTGAATTTTACCAACCCGTTGGGGTCGTTTATCCAACCGTTGCCGCCCGTAATATGAAATACGGGGCTTAATTGCCGTTCATTTTACAGCATGTTGTTTTTTGTCCTTTTATAA
>CAMUPJ010000097.1 GCA_947090725.1 uncultured Clostridia bacterium | reverse complement strand
GCTTACCCCCGACGACCCCAAGGCCGAACTCAAAGAGGTGCGCGGGGAAGTGGAATTCAAGAACGTGCACTTCGGATACAATCCCGACAAAACCATCATCCATAATTTTTCCGCCCACGTATATCCGGGGCAGAAGGTGGCGATCGTGGGACCTACCGGCGCGGGCAAGACCACTATGGTCAATCTGCTGATGCGCTTTTACGAAATCAACGACGGCAGCATCACCATAGACGGCGTGGACGTGCGCGACCTCACGCGCGAAAATATTCACGACATATTCGGTATGGTGCTGCAAGACACCTGGCTGTTTGACGGCACGGTGCGCGAAAATATCGTGTATTCCAAGACCGATGCATCCGACGAAAAGGTGCAAGAGGCGGCGAAGGCGGCGGGCTTAGACCATTTTATCCGCACGTTGCCGCACGGTTACGATACCGTACTCGACGACAAAACGAGCATTTCGGCGGGGCAAAAACAGCTGATCACCATTGCTCGCGCCATGGTGGAAGACGCGCCCATGCTGATACTCGACGAAGCGACCAGTTCGGTAGATACCCGCACCGAGGTACTCATCCAAGAAGCAATGGATACGTTGACCAAAGGCAGAACCAGTTTCGTGATCGCGCATCGGCTTTCTACGATCAAAAACGCCGACCTTATCTTGGTAATGAAAGACGGCGACGTGATCGAAAGCGGCAATCACGACGAACTTATGGCAAAGGGAGGTTTCTACTCCGACTTGTACAACAGTCAATTTGCTACCGAATAATCGGTAAGCGGGCAAAAGCACGCAGAATGAAGTCGGTGGCAGGAAGTTCCAAGCATAACAAAAAGCACCCTTTTTATGGGTGCTTTTTTATTTGGCAGAGAGGGTGGGATTCGAACCCACGAGCGATTGCTCGCTACCTGATTTCGAGTCAGGGCCGTTATGACCACTTCGATACCTCTCCACAGCTGTATCATTGTATCATATTCGTCGGCGTTTGGCAAGCATTTTTCCGTGCCGATTTCACGGCGATTTTCGTACGGCGGAATTAAATGGGTTCGGAGACTTGCTATTTTTTGCCGATATGGTATAATATAGCTATGGAAAAATCGGCGGGGTGGATTGCGCCCGATTTCGGCAAACTTGTGCAATACGGTTTTGCGGCGTGCGACGGGATATACACGTACAAAACGCCTATACTCGACGGGCAATTCGTCATGACGGTGCAAGTGGGCGCGGACGGAAGCGTGGGAACCGTTGTGACCGATGCGGAAACCGATGAGGCGTACACGCTCCATTTGGTGGAAGGCGCCGAAGGCGCGTTTGTGGGCAAAGTCCGTGCGGAATACGCAAAGGTGTTGGACGAAATCAGAACGGCGTGCTTCGGCGGCAAAGCCGTCGGCGAAATGCTTCGCGGCGTCATTGCGTACATACGGGAGAAATACGGCGACGAGCTTGAATACCTGTGGGACGACGACAACGCCATTTGGCGGCGGGCGGACAACAAAAAGTGGTACGGCGTCGCGATGAAAATAGACGGCGCGAAACTCGGATTGCGTGCAGGACGGATAGAGATTATAGATCTGCGCATCGATCCCGTTGCGCTCGATGCGGCCGTTGACGGGCGGACGAAATTCCGCGGCTATCATATGCACAAAAAAAGGTGGATCACGTTGCTTTTGGACGGATCGGTGCCGCAGGAGGAGATCTGCGACTATATCGACGCCAGTTACGTTCTTGCGGCAGATAAGCCGAAACGACAGAGCAAGAAGGGATAAAGTATGGAACAAGGGACTTTTTTCGAGGTAAGCTCGCCGCAACCGCTTGCGGCACGGCTTCGGCCTACCACACTGGAGGAATATTGCGGCCAAAAGCATCTTTTGGGCGAGGGCAAAGTATTGCGTCGCCTTATAGAGAGCGACAATATAGGTTCCATGATATTTTGGGGGCCTCCCGGCGTGGGAAAGACGACGCTGGCGCGCATTATCGCCGGTCGTACCCGTGCGAACTTCATCGATTTTTCGGCGGTGACGAGCGGCATCAAAGAGATCAAGCAGGTGATGGAGCAAGCGGAAAAAAACCGCAAATTCGGCGAAAAGACCATTCTCTTCGTAGACGAAATTCACCGCTTCAACAAAGCGCAACAGGACGCTTTTCTGCCGTATGTGGAGAAAGGCAGTATTATTCTTATCGGGGCGACGACGGAAAACCCCTCCTTCGAGGTGAACGGCGCACTTTTGTCGCGTTGCAAAGTGTTTGTGTTGCAGGCGCTCAAGACGGAAGACCTGCTGGTGCTCTTGGAGCACGCATTGACCGACGAGCGGGGATTCGGCGGGCAGAATATCGAAATCCCGCATGACGTGCTGGAGATTATTGCGAACTTTGCCAACGGCGACGCCCGCAGTGCGCTCTCCACTCTCGAGATGGCGATTCTCAACGGCGACGTGACCGGTGAGAAAACCATCGTCACCCGGGAGACGGTGCAGGAATGCACGTCGAAAAAATCGCTTTTGTACGATAAATCGGGGGAAGAGCATTACAATCTGATTTCCGCTCTGCATAAGTCGATGCGGAATTCCGATCCCGATGCGGCGGTGTATTGGCTTGCGCGTATGCTGGAGGCGGGCGAGGATCCGTTGTACGTGGCGCGCAGAATCGTGCGGTTTGCCAGCGAAGACGTGGGACTTGCCGATCCGCGCGCATTGGAATTGTGCGTGGCGGCCTATCAGGCTTGCCATTTTATCGGAATGCCGGAATGCAGCGTGCATCTCACGCAGGCGGTGGTCTATCTTTCGCTTGCGCCCAAGTCCAATGCGCTCGAAGTAGCCTATATGACGGCAAAGCAAGACGCGCTTACGCAGCTCAGCGAACCGGTGCCGCTTGTCATTCGCAATGCGCCCACGCGGCTGATGAAAGAACTCGATTACGGAAAAGGGTATAAGTACGCGCACGATTACAAAGATAAAATTACCGATATACAATGCCTGCCCGATTCGCTTGCGGGAAAAGAATATTACCACCCTACCGAAGAGGGGCTAGAGGGCAGATGCAAGGCGCGTTTGGAAGAAATCAAAGCGTGGAAGCGAGCGCACCGAAGCGGAAACAAGAAAGAAAAGTAGACCGCGGTTCGGTTTGACAAACCGATGGGTGCAGTATATAATAGAACAAAACAGAGTGGCGGTCATGCAATGTGACGGGCGGATGTGCGGCCTGCCGCAGGCCGACGGGCGGAACGTCGAACACGGAAGAAATCACCGAACGAAAGAGGGAAACATAAGATGTACTTGGCACTGGGAATCGTATTTTTGATTGTGGCGTTGGGCATTATCGGATTTGTGGCGTTTACCATGGTGCGCGCCTATCGGGAAGAACGGGTTATTTTATCCAAAAAGAATTTGGTGTATCTCGCACCGTCGTTTGCACTCGTGTATGCGTTGTATCTGACGGCGTCGTTTTATTCGGGTGAAAACGTCGGATTCTTTTATTGCGTGGCGCTGGTTGCCGATACGCTCGACTTATTCGTGTTCAAAGCGAAGGTGGAGCTGATCCTTCCCATTGCATCGAGTTATCCGATTTTCTATGCCGATTTTGCTTTGGCCGTGTTTGTTTGTGCGGCGACGGCAATCCTCAGCGCGTGCAGCTTTTTCCGCCGTTGGATTCGCAATTTCCTTTCGGTAAAACGATTGTTGCGGCGCGGATGCGACGTTGTGATCGGCGATTCGCCCGATGCCATGAAGTATCTTCGGCATAATCCCGACAGTCTGTTATGGGGCACGGAGATAGGGCGTGAGCGGTATGCGGAACTTCTCAAAGAGGGCGTCGCCGTATTGCGGGCGCCTTTTACGGCCAAAGCAATGGCAAGCCGACTCAAAAAACGCACGTATCATATTGTCGTATTTCGCGACGGCGCTTTTTCCAATACCCGTAGTATCGGTATCTTTAAGGAATTGCGCCAATGTGCCGGCAAGCAGGTGTATATGCATCTCGAGGCCAATCAGGAAGAAACCAAAGTGATGAAAGAGAAGTTTATATCGCAAGCGGATACGCGGGACAGCGCGTATATTTCCTGCTTTAACAAGTATGAATTGGTGGCGCGCAAGTTTGTGACGGATTATCCCGTCACGAAATTTATACCCACCGACTTTTACAACGACAATTTTACGCTCAAAAGCGACAAGAATGTCAACGTGGTGTTTGTCGGCTTCGGCAGAATGAACTATCAGTTGTTCCGCATGTTTGCCATGCAGTTTCAGTTTGCCGAGCAAGTAGACGGCAAACTGCGTTCCAAGCCGGTGCAGTATTACATTTTCGACAATGACAAGGCGCGTCTGCACAACGAATTTTTCTCCCGTGTGTTGTACGAAGTCGATGCGGTGTATGCCGATTGCGATTTTCCCAAACCCGAACCGATTTGCGAGATTCACAAGCGCAAGTTGGATATCAATTCGGAAAAGGCGAAGCAGAAGTTCCGCGAGTTGGTTACCGAAAACAGTTTTACGTATTTTGTCGTATCGCTGGACAACGATTTGGAAGACGCGTCTTATGCGCGGACGGTAGACCGCCTTTTTGCGCGGGACGGCAAAAAGAACTACCGTATTTTCGTACGGGCGAAAAATAACAACAACGAGACGCTCAACCGCGACGACGACAGTATTCTCTATTTCGGAGACGAGCGGAAGATTTATACGCACGATTGCGTGGTCAACGACGATTTGACGAGTCTTGCCAAGCAGATCCATCTGCTGTACAATAAAGTCAAGGACGAACCGCAATGGCTCAAAGAAGTGCGTGCACAGGCTTCCGACCGTCAGTACGAAACATTGCACAAATATATGAAAGACGACAGAGTGCGGCAGTATATCGAACAGCAGTGGGGCAAACTGCCGATGATCGAGCAATCGTCGAATCTGTATCATGCCCTCAATCTTCCCTTCAAACTGCGTTTGCTCGGGTTCGATATGGTAAAAAAATCGTCGCCCGACGACGATGGGGTTCCCGAAGCGGATTTCCGCAAACGGTACGTAAATCCCGCGCGTGACAAAAACTATACCGACTATTCGGATTTCTTCGGGTTGTATTCCGCCAACGTTCTGGCGTTTATGGAACATTCGCGTTGGAATGCGCTCTATATCTTTTACGATTACGTGCAGATGAAAAAAGCGGACATAAAAAAATCGGTGACGACGGAAAACGGAACCGTGGTGCTGTCGCACAAAGACACGGCGCGCAAACAGCACGCGTGTATTACAACGTATTACGGATTGGACGAATTGATCCGATACGAATACAGCGTGTGTTTTCCCGATGCGCCCGCGCCTGCGAATACGGACAAAGAACTGTGTAAGTTCGGCAAAATTTATGCCTACGATTATATGGATCTGGACAAACTGTATGCCGAGTTGCATTCGTTGGGCTATAAGCTGGTGGATACTCGTTCGGCATAAAAAGGAACGTCCCGCGACAGGAATTTCCGGCGGTTTTATCGGGGAAACGGTCGTTTTGTCGGCGCGAAATTGTGCGGATAATTTTGTCGTAGGCGCTTGACAGTAATATTATATTCTTTTATACTTATACGGTAACTTTTGGAGGAAGGCCCGGTATGGTGCTCAAAACTTTATCGAAGAGTGTGCGGGAGTATAAACTCCCGTCTGTTTTAACACCGCTTTTTATGGTAGGCGAAGTATTGCTCGAATGTCTGATACCGTTGGTGATGTCGCGTCTTATCGATACGCTGCACGGCGACAGTATGAAACCCATCGTAAAGCTGGGTATCATTTTGATTGCGATGGCGATGGTGTCGCTTCTGTGCGGTACGCTTTCGGGAATATTCGCTTCCCGTGCTTCGAGCGGATTTTCCCGCAATTTGCGCCGCGATCTGTTCGGCAAAATCCAGGATTTTTCGTTCGGTAACGTAGACAAATTTTCGTCGGCCAGTTTGGTGACCCGTCTTACCACCGACGTATTCAATGTAAAAAACGCCTTTATGATGATTATTCGCATGGCGGTGCGCTTTCCGCTGATGTTCGTTATAGCGCTTGTCATGTCGTTTACCATCAATGTGAAGATGACGTGTATCTTTTTGGCGATCGTGCCCGTGCTGGGAGTGGGCATGGGGCTTTTGATCTGGAAAGCGTACCCCATGTTCGAGGGTGTGTTCAAAAAGTACGATGCGCTCAACGATTCGGTGCAGGAAAATATCAAGGGGATGCGGGTAGTCAAAACGTATGTGCGCGAAGAACACGAAAAGGAGAAATTCGAAAACAGCGCCGAAGATATCCGCAAGACGTTTGTGCGCGCCGAGCGTCTGATTGCGCTGAGCAATCCGCTTTTGTGGTTCTGCGTGTTTACGGCCATGCTGTTGGTGAGCTGTTTGGGCGCCATGTTGGTAGTAAAAACATTCGGAGGCTATAACGGAGATACGCCTGTGTGGGGAGAGCTTTCCACCGGCGATATTGCCGCCCTGTTTACCTATATCGGGCAGATACTCTCTTCGCTGATGATGTTGGCGCAGGTGCTTGTGATGATTATTATGGCAGGGGCGGGGGCCAAGCGACTTGCCGAAGTACTACAGGAGCAGAGCGACATCGTTTCGCCGGAAAACGCCGTCACGGAAGTGCAAAACGGCGACGTGGATTTTTGCGGCGTGTGCTTTAAGTATGCGGCCGACGCCGAAGCGGACGTATTGACGGACATCGAACTCCATATAAAAAGCGGTGAAACGATCGGAATACTGGGAAGCACGGGAAGCGGCAAGACGTCGTTGGTGCAGATGATTCCCCGACTGTACGACGCGCACGCGGGATGTGTGAAAGTGGGCGGCGTAGACGTAAAGGAATATGATCTGACGACGCTCCGCAACAGTGTGGCTATGGTGTTGCAGAAGAATCTTCTGTTCACGGGAACCATTGCCGAAAATCTGCGCTGGGGA
>CAMUPJ010000096.1 GCA_947090725.1 uncultured Clostridia bacterium | reverse complement strand
TACTTTTGCGTACTGTTTTTTTCTATCTGTTTGTGTTTTCATTTATTCTCTGCTACTGTTTATCACTCTATTATTATATAACAACCCAATTAAAAAGTAAAGCAAAAACGCACTCGCCTTGCTTGCAAGGTATAGTGCGCTATACTTACCGCTTGTTTTTTCGCTTCTGCTATGCTATTATGATTGTACGATAAACAGTAATTTAGCGGAGAAAGTCTATGCGGTTTACGGCTTATGAAATGAAAGCAGACATAGCAAAGATTGAAAGCAATGTCAGCATACATTGTATTCCGTTTGAAGAGCGCTTTTTTGAAGAATATAAAAAAATGTATAATGAAAGTTTTTGGGAAATGAGAAAGTGTTTAGATATTAAGCCATATAACTTTTTGTCCAACTATGCGCAAATTAAAGATAAAGTTGAAGATATTTTTATTCTCGTAGATAACGGTGAATTAGTGGGTTCCGTTGCCTGTTATGGTAACGAAATAGACGATTTGTTTGTAGGCAAACAATTTCAAGGAAAAGGAATCGGTAAACAACTGCTTTTGTGGGGAATGAATTATATAAGGATTAAAAACAATTCATCGATACATTTACACGTTGCGGAATGGAACAAAAAAGCCGTAATGCTTTATAGAAGCGTAGGCTTTACTATTGTAAAAACAGAGATAATCGCAAGATAAATTTCCATTTATCTCTCTGAATATTGTATAGTTAAAGGCTTTCGAACGGAATGTTCGAAAGCCTTTGTCCTCGCATGAAAGTGCAACTCTTAAAAATTCAGTTTTTAATTCCCTGTGGGAAGTGCGCTTTTGTCGGGCGGTTTTCTTTTTGTCGATTTTTCGGCATTATTTGCCGTAATATCGCATATATATTGCCGTACAATAGATAAGAACGAAATCGTAGAGAGAGGTGTCCGTATGGACTTCGAGAAGAAACTTGTGATTTTGACGGGTAAAGAGGGACGGGGAACGGTGCTTTTGGAGCGGAACGGTATGGGGAATTTCGTTACGCTCAATGTTTTTGCGCTTCCCGATCTGACGGCGGGAGAGTACGCGTTGGGGGTCAAGACCAATACGTCGGTTTTTCGCAGAGAAGTCGGATCGCTCGGCAGAGTCAAATCACGGTTCGCCTTGCCCGAGGGAGAGTATGCGTCTGTGCATTTTGTTCTCTTTCGGACAACCGACGAAGAAGTCGTGCTCTACGGTACCAACGAAGCGCGGAAAATGTGGGAAGGCAATCGTATGGACGGCTTGAGGAGAGGCGAACTTGACGAAAAGAAGGAGAATACTGAAAAAGCTCCGGCGCAGACGCAAGAGTTTCGGTACAGTCAAAGGAAAATAGAAGATTATTTTTTGAATATAGAACCGAAGGCTTACTATGACAACGCAGTAGCGCAGGTCAATTATTTCGATTATTCGCAGCGGGAACAAGATAGCGACGGCGCATATTACGATCGGCCGCCGCAACCGAGCGAAACGCAGCGGGCCTATCTGCGCCGCAGATTCGGCGCGCCCGCCGAAAAATCGGAACACACCGCGCAGGCGCAAGCGGTGGCGGCGGAAACGGCGGCAGTGGCGGCATTCGCCTCTTCCCGACGGGACAACGCGGAACCTACGGCGTCGCAGGAAAAGACCGAGCCGCCGAAGGTCAAAAAAGCGTCCGATTATACGGTGGAACAAGCGGTGGCGGCCGTGCGCACGGGAGCGGGATTCTACGCTTCGGTCAAATCGCAGATCGACACGTTGTTTGCCGAAGGAGAACCGTATGCGCCGCTGGAGCGCGCGCTTCCCGGTACCCGCTGGACAAAAGTGGATTACGACGGCGCGGGACGGTACTATGTGGTGGGGCTTATCGGCGCCGCGCCCGATTATATTGCTTACGGCGTGCCGGGAAAATATACCGATATGCCGACGGCGCTCGAAGGCGCCGACTTTGTGCCGATCGATGCGGCGCAACCTACGGGAGACGGATTTTGGGTGCTTTTTCAGTCGGCCGTAACGGGGAAAGAAATCCGGCGGAATTAAGCGGAAGCAAACGGAAAAGAAACGCGGTCGCATTGCGGTCGCGCTTTTTTATGGGGAAACCGCCGTTTGCGGGTTGTTCCCGTCTGTGGACGAATCTTCCCAAATGTGCGCTAAATGCTTGCAAAAAAGGGCATATGTTGCTATAATTGAGGTATAAATTGCAAAAAAGGGAACGTTATGTGTACGGACATCAGTAAGAGCTGGAAATACGTTGAATATGCCGATAACGCCCAATCGGGCGTGCCTGCCGATGCATCGGACGTGGATTTTCCCATTGATTTGTTGCGTTACAAAAATCGGAATTACGATTCCGCGTTAGGCATATACGGCAGTTACTACGATTCCGTTGCGGCAACTTTTTATAAAGTTTTGCCTACAGTCCAAAAGAGCGAGTGGGTGGTTCTCGAAGTCGAAGGCGTTTGCCAAATCGCCGACGTGTACGTAAACGATATGCTTGCGGGACACGTCGAAGGTAACGGTAAGCATTTTGTGGACATCACCTCGTATTATGTGTTCGGTACGAAAAACACGGTCAAGCTTTGCGTGTGGGCGCCGCAGATGGCGGGCAAATACGTCGGCGCGGGAATCAGCGGCGGCGTGCGTTTGCATACGCATGCGCAGCCCATTGCCATACGCGACGACGGCGTATATGTAGTGACGCAAAGCGTGGCCGATAAGGCCGATTTAAGGGTGTTCGTCGATTTGTGCGATAAATCGGACGACTACGTCCGCACGCACAAAGTGCTGTCGGTAGAAGCGGTGCTTTTCAATGCGCGCGGCAAAAAGACGGCGCGCAAAGTCAAAAAAATCCGTCTGAAAAATACCGTCGTCAACACCTGCGAAATTCCCGTCCGTTTATCTCGGTTTTACGTTTGGACGCCCGAAGACCCGTATCTGTATCGGGTGAAAGTTGTGTTGCGAGACGGAAACGGCAACGTGTTGGACGAAGCGGAAAGCACGTTCGGCATTGTGTCCAGATCGCTTACGCCGACGCGCGGTCTCGTGCTGTGCAACAAATCCGTCAAACTCAAAGGCGCCGTAGTATATCCCGACAACGGTATTTTGGGTATGGAAAGCACGCCTTCGGCCGAAACTTACAAATTGGAACGTATCAAAGCGATCGGGTATAACGCCGTTCGCTACGTCGGATGCCCTACGGAAGCGGCGCTCGATACTTTAGACAAGTTGGGCGTCATGGCGATGGTCGATCTGTTCGACGTGTGGTGTCAGGGGAAATTCCCGTATGACGGGCACGTCGGATTTTTGGAAAGATGCGCTACCGATTGCGAACGCATCGTTTGTCAGCTCCGCAAGCATCCGAGCGTGGTGATGTACGGCTTGTGCAACGACGCCGAGGAAACGTACGAGCGCGGTATGGGCAGTCGTCTTGCGGCGATTTTGGCCAAACAGGTGCGCGCTCTCGATGCGTCCCGTCCGATTTCGGTCAATGCGCGGGAACGCGTTCCGCACCGTGAGGAATTGGAGCAGGCGGGACTCAGGGGCGCCAAGGCTACCGATACGGCAACGGCGATCAGTATGGGGCGCGAGAAGGATTTATTCGCCGCGCTTACCGCCAAAAGTTTTGCCTGCGGGGACGTTGCCGGCTATGCCTATCTGTATCCGCGCTACGCGGACGATCACACCGCATTTACGCAACGTCTCATCGTGGGATGTGCGCAGTATCCTTCGCGGGCGTTCGAGGCATTGGAAGAATGCGAAAAAAATCAGAATGTGGTGGGCGAATTTATCTGTAGCGCCGCCGATTCGTTGGGCTATCCTACGGGTCGACCCGTTTATGCGGACGAGCCTACGCGGCTTTTGCCGCCGCATGCTTCGTACTGCGGCGATCTCGATCTCATTTACAACCGTAAACCGAGTGCGGTACACCGCAGTATTATGCTGGGCGACCGCACGCAGAGTTGCATTGCCGTAACCGATCCCGAATCGAGTCAGGTGCCCGATAAAGCGGGGCACACGTTGCGCGAAACGCACTGTATCTGGAATTGGCCGCACAGTCTCGGCAAACCTATAGAGATCGAAGTGTATTCCGGCGGCGAAGTGGTAGCGTTGTATCGCGACGGAAAACTCATCGGGCGTAAGCTTGCGGGAAAAAGCAATAAGCACGTCGCTACGTTCCGCACCGAGTATTATCCCGGTAAGCTGGAAGCCGTGGGATTTCACAAAGGCCGCGAATGCGGCAGAACCGCTCTCGAGTCGGTGACGGCGCCGCGTGCCGTGCGTCTCGCTTGCGAGCGGAAAACGGGAAACGCGGGCGATCTATTGTTTGTGGAGATTGCAGTGACCGACAAAGAAGGTCGCGTCGTGCCGTATGCCTCCCGCGAAGTGGAAGTGACCGTTGCGGGGCAGGGCGAACTGTACGCGCTCGGTTCGGCCGATCGGGAAGCGCAGCTACATACCGGCAACGTGAGCATATGTCCCGTGTACGACGGCAAAGCGTTGGCCGTGATACGCACGTCGGCGGACGGCGACGGTAAGATCACCGTCAAAGCGGTCAGCGACGGATTGCTGTGCGGAAAAATCAATTTGCGGGTGCGCTGAGTCGCATATCCGTGCGACAATCGATTTTGAAGGGTTTATGCGGTTGCGCCGTTTGGTCTACAATAGGGCGATTAAACGTTTGACTATTCGGATATAATTGTTGTATAATATACTTTGTCAAAATTTTACGGAGTACTTTTAGGAATGAAGAAAAGAATCATACCGATACTTGTCTGCCTGATGCTTACGTTGTGCTTCTCGCTTGCGGGATGCGGCGGCGACTCGTTTTCCAAAATCAAAGTGACGGGCAAACAGGATACCGATTACACCGTGTACAGCAACGGCGGCATGGCCGTGCAATACGGGAACTATATCTATTTCATCAACGGGTATTCGGGATATGACGATACCGACGGCAAGCAGAACACCTGGCCGAATGTCGTCAAAGGCGGATTGTACCGTGCCGAGCTTTGCGGAAGCAAAGACGGATCGGAGTTCGTAATCGCACAAAATCCCGATGCGTATACCGAAGGTTTGGAATTCGTAGTAAACGAAGGCACCGACTACGAGGGGAATCCTACCGACGTAGTCAATGTGCAACGCATTGCGCCCAAGCGTATCGGCACGACCGGCTACGCGAACGGCGGCATTTTTATCTATGACGATTGGGTGTACTTTGCATCGCCCAATAACGAGAAGAATAAGTCGGGTACCGTGCAGACGACCAAGACCGATTTCTTCCGTGCGCGTCTCGACGGATCGGATGTACAAAAAATTTATACGACGGCGAAATCGGGTAACGATTCCAATCCGTACGCTTTCTACAAATATAACAACGCAGTGTATCTCGTAGCGCAGGACGGCACCGATCTCGTTTCGGTGCGCGTGGGCAAAAAGCCGGGCAACAAAGTGACCATCGCAAAGGACGTGACGAGCGTATTGCTTCCGTACTCCGATACGTATTACAAGGGCATGAACGAAAACACGCTGAACCATTTCGTGTACGTGCTCCGCGCCGTGACCGAAGACGATCAGCAAAAGACCGGCAACGTAATCGAGATCATGCGGCCGGACGGAAAAGAGGGCGGCATCTATCTGTCGCAGGGCAAAAGCGACACGCTGGAAGCCGTGCGTGACGGATTGCTGTTTTACCGCACGACCGACACGAGCGGAAACACGCTGATCAATTACGACAGCTTGCACGATTTCCTGATGAGCGAAGAGCCCGACGTAAGTCCCAGTTACCGTGCTTATCATACAAATTTGGCACAGTACGTCGATGCGAACGGAAAATTCAAAGAGAACACCACCGCCGAACAAAAGGCCGAGTATCTTGCCAATGCGCATGTACAGCTCAGCGGTACGATTTTGTCCACGGCGTCGAGTTCCGATTATACGACTACGTATTGCTTCCGTCCCGCAGGCGAGCTCAGCGATCTTGTGTACATGATCGGCGTCAAATCCGATTCGGTGGAACTGCGGAGCAACCTCAATATCGACGGGGATTCCCGCGCGATGACAATCTGCGACGAAACGATTACGTTACTCAACGTGGCGGAAGAGAATATCTACTTTACTTCCGATTCGGTGCTGTACCGTACGCGTTGGGATCGGAAAGCGAGCGATAAGAGCGAAGAAGAGAAAAAAGTGCGACTTTCGGACGGCGAAGTGGCGGGCGCTACTTTCAACGGAGATTTCTGCGCCGGTTATGTGGTATATACCGATGCGGTCGATTCGTTGGCCGATGCGTATACGTTCTTCCGTAAGGTGAACGGACCGGAAGGCAGCGAAGCGGTATTCGTAGGCAGAATTATCGGAGACGATATCTTGTCGGCACCGAAGATTTCGCTCAAGAACAACGTGATCAGTTGGAGCGAAGTGGAAAGCGCCGTAAGTTACAACGTGTACTATTCCACGGCGGACAGCGACAACTTGCTTGCGGCGGAAGGAATCACTACCAACAGTTATACCATCGCCGAATCGCAAGCGGGAACGTACTGGGTGGTTGCCGTGGCGGACGACGTGGTCAGCGAAAAATCCAATACGGTTACGTACAAAGGGTAATGACAAATCGCTTGACAATCGTTAAAAACTGTATTAAAATAGTATAGCATTTTGCGCTTCGGGCTTTTGTGCTCGGTCGGCGGATTTAGCCCCCGCAGACGGCGGGCAAAGCATCGGGGCGGAGAAAAGTCATGCGGCAACCGCGGCGTGAAACGTGTGTCGCCTGTGTGCAAATATTAAGTAAAAAGGAAACCGTAGAGAATGAAAACGTTTATGGCTAACGAGCAGACGGTTACCCGCAAGTGGTATATCGTAGACGCGGCAGGCGTTCCGCTCGGAAGATTGGCAAGTCAGGTAGCAGCGGTACTTCGCGGCAAGAACAAGCCCGAATTCACCCCGCATGTGGATACAGG
>CAMUPJ010000095.1 GCA_947090725.1 uncultured Clostridia bacterium | reverse complement strand
GACTTGCGATTTCGTCATAAAAAGACTTGTTTTTCTTTCGCTTTTTATTGTATACTACCTTTATGAGTATACTGGAAATCAAAAACTTAAGCCACACCTACGACGGCAAGCCGCTCTTTTCCGACGCCAATCTTGCCATCAACAACGGCGAACACGTAGGCGTCGTGGGACTCAACGGCGCAGGCAAGACCACCTTTATCAATATTATCTCGGGCAAACTTCCGCAAGACGAAGGCGAAGTGAAGTGGAGCGGCGGCATCAAACGCGGCTATCTCGACCAACACGCCGACATCGACCGCAGTCAGACGGTCATGGAATATCTGCGCGACGCGTTCTCCGATCTCTATGCCGACAATGCCCGCATGGAGCAGATGTATATCGACATGGCGGACATAACCGACGAAGCGGAGCTGGACAGAAGGATCGGAAAAGCCAACAAGATTCTCGAGCGACTGACCGACGCCGGATTTTTCGAGTTGGACGCCGCCATCAAAAAAGTTGCCGGCGGTCTGGGAATCGGCAATCTGGGATACGACACGGTCATCGGCACGCTTTCGGGCGGGCAACGCGCCAAACTGATGCTGGCGCGCCTTCTGCTGGAAAAACCCGACATCATGCTCCTCGACGAGCCCACCAACTTTCTCGACATCGAGCATATCGACTGGCTGACCGAATATCTCAACTCGGTCAAGGGGACTTTTCTCGTCATCTCGCACGACACCGACTTTCTCGACAAAGTCACAAAGTTTATCGTGTCTATCGAAAACGGCTCCATACGGAAATACGGCGGCAATTACTCGAGCTACATCAAGCAAGCCGAACAGAACGCCAAGCAGTACGAAGAAAGTTACCGCCGCCAGCAGGAAGAAATCAAACGTATGGAAGACTATATTGCCCGCAACAAAGCGCGCGCCGCCACCGCAGGCATGGCGAACAGTCGCCAAAAAATGCTGGACCGCATGGAAAAAATCAGCAAGCCGAGCATTGTATACGACGCCGAATTCTCCTTCCCCTGCGAAATTCTGCACACCCGCGAAATCCTCAGATGCGACAATCTTCTCATCGGGTACGACAAGCCGCTTTTGCCGCCTGTGAATTTCGGTTTGGACGGCGAAAGCAAGCTGTGGATTCGCGGCACCAACGGCATCGGCAAAACCACGCTTGTCAAAACGCTTTTGGGGCTTCTTCCGCCCAAAGGCGGCAGTGTGTATCTGCATCCTTTCTTCCGCCCCGGCTACGTAGAACAGGATTTCGATTTCGGCGCCCACGCACAAAACGCTTTGGGATACTTGGGCGACCTTTATCCCCGCTTACAACCAAAGCAACTGCGCGAAAAGCTTGCCAAAACGGGCATCAAAAACGACCTGTGCACCAAACCCATCAAAGAACTGTCGGGCGGCGAGCAGGTGCGCGTCAAGCTGTGCGTGCTCATGCAAAAGATGACCAACATATTGCTTTTGGACGAACCGACCAACCACCTTGACGTGCGCGCCAAAGAATCGCTGAAAAAAGCTTTGCAAGAATACAAGGGCGCACTCCTGCTCGTCAGCCACGAACGCGAATTTGCCGAAGCGGTATGCGACGATATATTCGACGTGAAACAATAATATTCGGAGAGCAACAAAAAAATGCGGTGACTTACAGTCGCCGCATTTTTTACGATTTTGTTTCAGGCGGTAAATTTCAACGTCACGTCGCAATTTGTTCCGCCGAGTTTTATCATTTTGCCCGCTACGCTTCCCGTGCGCGATTCGGGCAGATCGCGTCCCCGCGATTCCACCGAATATTCATCGCGCACCCCTTCGAGCAGAATATACGCATCAAGGTTTGTGCCGTGCAAGTCGAGCACGTCCGCCGTTACGTTCCTGAGCGAAAAATCGGCATTGACGGCGCGCAACGTAACGGAGGGACACACCGTGCTTTTCATTTCGACTTCGCCGTTGGTACTCTTCGATTGCAGCGACGCAAAATTACAGTCGGACATCTCGAGATCGAGATTGGTGCCGCCCACCACGACGGTATTGCCGCGGCAAGAGCGCAATACTACGTCCGCGTTCGTGGAAGCAATCTGCAAATCGTTTACGACACAGTCGGCGAGCACAACGTCGGCGTTGGTAGAGTCGATGCGCACCGACTGCGCGGACACGCCGTTCAGTTTCACGTTTCCGTTGGCGCCCGAGACGGAAAGTTCCGTTCCGTCGGGGATCGTAAGCACATATTTAAGCTTGATCCGCTTGAGTTGGAACATACTCCTTTTGAACAGATTGAAATGACTGTCTTCGTACACGGAAAGCACGCCCGAATTTACGGCAACCCGCACGTCCGAATCGTCGGTATCGTAATACTCGAGAGAGACTTTTTCTCCCGATTGCACCACAATCGGAAAAGATTCCACGTCGATCTCCACACGGGATATAATATCGTCCGCTTCCGACGCGTAGCTTTTCGCTTCGTATTGCGTGGTGTCCAATTCGTAAAAATCCCAATCGAGCATGCTCATACCCAAAGCAAACACCAGTCCGCCCGCCAAAATAAGCGCAACGCCCGCTATAATCCATTTCTTGATCGCACTCATGCGTCCACCTCCCCTTTCGGGCAAATCCAACGTCCTATGGCGCCGAATAATTTACCCGTGCCGGCACAAATCCATTTCACGACCTTTACGCACGCTATCAAAAACACTATTCCCAACCCGCTCAGCGCTATGCTCATGCCGAGTTGGGCAATACCCGCGCCCGCACTGCTCGCAAGAGAAGTCAACGACCACACGGCCGCCGCAACGCCGCCCACCGCCATGGCGCCGCCCGCCACTACGAATGACGCCGCCACAATCCACACGGTAGCGATTGCGATGAAAAATACGAATCCCGTAAACAAATTGAGTAGCGCAAACGCGAGCAACCGCGCGCCTCTCAGTCTGCTCTTTTGCTTTTTGTCGGGCGCAAGAGACGCAGGCGCGTCTTCCTTGGCAAGCGGTATTTCCGCAAAGGGCGACGAATTGCTTTGCGCGCGCGTTTCTTCCTTCGGCAACGTCTTTTCCCGCTCTTTCTCTTGCGCGTGCGCCTTTTCGACGCGCAAATCGGGAACGGGCACACCGTGCGCGTCTTCTTTCATATCCCCGTCGTACTCCGAAAGAATCTTATCGGCTACGTCTACGGGATTACCGAACTGCCCCACGATTTCGCTCTCGCCGTACCCTTGCTCTATCTTGTCGGCAAACAGCTCGTCGTAATACTCCAGCACTTTTTGTATTTCTTCCTGCGGCAATCGGTGTATATTCTTTTTCAGTTCCGATTCCCATTCATACTTCGTCATGGTTATACTCCTCCGTTTTCATCAAAACCCCTCCCGATAAATAAACTCGTAAACCCGCTTGAGTTCGTCGAGATCGGCAATCGACTCTTTGATCTTGCATCTGCCTGCCTCGGTAATCATGTAATACTTTCTGAGCCTGCCGTTATACTCTTTGGTGCGCGTGGTAAGGCACCCCGTGGATTCCAAGCGTTTTAATATGGGATACAGCGTACTTTCGGATATTTCGATATACGGCGAAATGTCGCTGATAATCTTATATCCGTAGCTTTCCTCTTTTTTCAGAGAAACCAGCACGCACACCTCCAAGAGTCCTTTTTTTAATTGTGCATCCACTCCATTCCTCCTCCGCTTTCCGCGAATCGCTTTGTGCACGCCGCTTATCGGCACAGTGCACTTGTGCCAAACGGCCTATGCGTGCGCTCCATACTGTTGAATACATAATACCATGTGTTGCATAGTATGTCAACGGGAATTTCGCAAAAATCTTTGCTTCTAATCGATTTCTAATTTTTTTAATATAACCGTAATATGCCGCCCGCAATAAAAAAACACACCGCATCGATCGCCGATACTGCGATCATGCCGTGTGTTTTTGCTTTCTTTGGCAATTGCTTTCTCAGTCTTTTTTGTAGCCGATATTCTTCGGTTTGTTCGGATCGAACATACAATTGCAAATCGACGCAACCAAGCCGTAAATGCCGAACGTAATAATGGTTAAAAAGAAATACGCCAACGTTCTCGAAGTAAATCCGTTCGGTTTAAGCGAAGTGTGATTGATGATGATACTGCCGATCCAACCCAAGAAAAACGTAAGCAAAAACCGTGCAAGATTGTTGTTATCCATACCGTCCTCCTTTTAGTGATATTGACAATATTATATGATACAAATATGTATCTGTCAAGCACAGAGATACATTTTTGTATATGATGCGAATATGGAATTCACGTTCAAAAACAATCAGATAGCGGAATTTCGGAAAGAACGGCATTTATCGCAAAGGCAGTTGGCAAAAGAAATCGACACAAGCCAGGCGAATTTGTCGCGATGGGAACAAGGATTAAACGAGCCGAGTATTTTGGAATGCTGGAAAATCGCCGACTATTTCGACGTGAGCATTGACGTATTGTGCGGCAGAAAAGAATACTGAACACACGGAGCCGATTCGCTTGAAAAGCACCCCGAAACCATAATACCGTGCGCAGAAATCAAAAAAGGCCTCGCATAAAAAAAGGCGTTACATAAAAAACAACGAAGAAGAATACACCGTGCCGCGTTATCCGTTCAATTCCGCTATCGCTTTTTCCAATTCCGAAGGGCGGTCTATGATTTTGTCAGCCCCCATCGCCTCCAGCATGGTGCGCGGGCGGAATCCCCAGCTTACCGCGATGATAGGCAGCCCGCTGTTGCGAGCGGTCAGGATGTCGATATTGCTGTCCCCCACATAGACGGCGGATTTTTTTTCGCTCTTCAGCGCTTTCAGCGCATACTCCGCCATGTCGGGCGCGGGTTTTTTGGCAAGGCCTTCCCGTTCCCCCACCGCAAGCGCCACCTCGGGAAACAATTTGTCGCGAAGCGCCGCTACCGCTTTGTCGTATTTATTGGAAACAATGGCAGTTTTGTACCTGCCGCACACTTCTTCCAGCATAGCGACAATGCCGTCGTACGGCCGTGTCTTGTTCTCTTTGTTTTTGTCGTAATGCTTTTCGAAAACCGCCAACACTTCGTCGGTTTTTTCCTTTGCCTCCTTGGGCAGAGCGCGCTCTATAAGCAGGCGCACTCCCTCGCCCACAAACATGCGCACTTCGTCCAAAGTCCGCGCGGGATACCCGAATGCGGAAAGCGCATAGTTGGTGCTGTCGCACAGATCGTCGAGCGTATTGAGAAGCGTGCCGTCCAAATCGAAAAGAATGGTATCTATCATAGCTATAGTATACAAAGCGAGGCGATAAACTGTCAACCGAATGGTCGTCGCCGCATATATTAAAGCATGAAAATTTATATCTATGCCATTTGTAAAAACGAAAGTAAGTTTGTGAACCGCTTTATGGATTCGGTGCGCGATGCCGACGGCGTATACGTGCTGGACACGGGCTCGGACGACGACAGCGTCCAAGCCCTGCGTAACCGCGGCGCGACCGTACAAACGCAAACCTTCGACCCGTTTCGGTTCGACGCCGCACGCAATGCCTCGCTCGCGCTTCTGCCCGAAGACGGAGATCTGTATATCTGCCTCGACCTCGACGAAATTCTCGAAAAGGGCTGGCGGGAAGCGCTGGAAAAAGCCGTCGCCGCCGCACCAGACGCCAATCGGTTTTTGTACCGATACGTGTGGAGTCACAATCCCGACGGAAGCGACGGCGTAGTCTTTTGGGCGGAAAAAATTCACCGCAAAGGATTTGTGTGGAAAGGCGCGGTACACGAAGTGCTTTCCCCCGACGGGAGCATCGAAAACCGCTCCGCCTATGCCTACGGCGTGCAGGTCACGCACTATCCCGACAACAAAAAGTCTCGGTCTTCCTATCTGCCGCTACTCGAAATCGCCGCGGCCGAAGCACCCGAAGACGATCGCACGGCGCACTACCTCGGGCGCGAATACATGTATTCGGGACAATACGAAAAAGCCATTGCGGCGCTCGGCAGACACCTGTCGCTCCCTTCGGCTACCTGGGCGGACGAGCGCGCCGCATCCATGCGCTATATCTCGCAATGCTGTTCGTATCTCGGGCGCGGCCGCGAAGCCGTGGAATGGGCGCTCCGCGCCGTAGCCGAAGCTTCCGACACGCGCGAACCGTATCTGCGTCTTGCCCGCGCCTTTTACGAACGAAGCGACTTTGCGGGCGTATTGTGGGCGGCAAGCGCAGGCCTTTCCGTCACCGAGCGCAAACTCTCCTACATCACCGAGCCGGACGCCTGGGGTGCGCCGCTCCACGATCTGCTTTCTATCGCCTACTATCAATTCGGCCAATACAAAAAAGCCGTAGCCGAAGCCCAAAAAGCGCTCTCGTTCGGCGAAAACGAGCGTATCCGCAATAATCTTCGGTTCTTTCTCGAGGCCGACGCCGAAAAAGAGTAGTTTTAATTGCACACATTTTGTGGCATACGAATACTTCGATGTAATCTATATGATAAAATATGTTTATGAAAAGATTCGCACAGAAATTAAAAGAATTGCGCAAAGAAAAAGACATGACCCAATGTACTGTTGCAAAAGAACTTTATATAGGGCGTAAAACTTGGTCTAATTACGAAAATTCTTTACGGGAGCCGTCTTTGGAAACTCTGAAAAAGATTTGTTTGTACTTCGAGATATCCGCCGACTACCTATTGGGCATTTCCGAAGAAAAATATTTGTAATAAACACAACAAAAAAGACTTTCGGCGCAGGATTCCGAAAGTCTTTTTTTGTGTTGGAATATTTGTTTGGCGGTTTAGGTTGCCAGGAATCCCGCCGCCCGAAGCGATGCGAGCAACGCGTTTAACGTTTCTCCCACTTCTTCGGGCGTAGGCGTGTTTTCCACATCGGGAACCGCGGCCGCCGGCGTGATCGTACCCGCAGGGCCGGTAGGACCCGTCGGGCCGACTGCACCGGTAGCGCCCGTAGCACCCGCAGGTCCCGCAGGGCCGGTGGGTCCCGTAGGACCGATTTCACCCGTGGCACCCGTAGCACCTGTTGCACCGGTAGCACCCGTAG
>CAMUPJ010000094.1 GCA_947090725.1 uncultured Clostridia bacterium | reverse complement strand
AAATTCCGCAAAATACGGGCAATATCTCCCGCACGTGCGCTTGCACGCACACACGCTTGCATCTTGTGCGTCCTTACGGATTCGAATTGAGCGACCGCACCGTAAAACGTGCGGGGCTGGATTATTGGGACAAGCTCGACATCACCGAATACGACAATCTCGACGACTTTTTCCGCCGCAATCGAGACGGTCTTTTCTATTATCTTTCCACCAAAGCCGAAAAACGGTACACCGACGTGCGGTATCCCGACGGATGTTATCTCGTATTCGGCAAAGAAACCAAGGGACTTGACGAAGCGTTGCTTCGCGCCCATCCCGATACGGCGCTCCGCATCCCCATGGGAAAGCATCTGCGCTCTCTCAATCTTTCCAACAGCGTAGCTATCGTATTGTACGAAGCGTTGCGCCAAAACGACTTTTTCGATCTGCTGTAAATATCGGGAAACCATGGAAGCACAAAAGCCGCAAAAACACAGTAAAGCCGATTTGACGCAAGGCACGATCTGGAAGACGATCGTGCTCTTTACCTTGCCCATACTTCTTTCGCAGCTTTTGCAAACCTTTTACGGCGTCGTAGACGGGGCGATCTGCGGACACACGCTCAGCGCAAGCGAAGTGGCGGGCGTAGGCGACACCTCGTCCATATCCTTTATCTTTCTGCAATTCGCTTTCGGTTGTACCGCGGGCATGAGCGTTATTATTTCCAACCGTGTCGGCCACGGCGATATGGCGGGCGCGCGCAAAGCGTTCGCCACACAAATCGTACTCGGACTTATCCTCTGCGCAGTCGTGACGGCCGTCAGCCTTGTATGTATCGATCCGCTGCTCGGAATTATCGGCGTAGCGCCGAGCAACGACGCCGTAGAACAGGAAGTATACACGGCCGCACATACCTATATCACCATTATCTGCGGCGGTATGGTCGCGCAATTTTTCTATAATTCCATCGTGTGCATTCTCCGCTCGGTGGGCGATTCTCTCACGCCGCTTCTCTTTCTGATTCTCTCTACCGTGCTCAATTTCGCGCTCGACCTGCTTATGATCGTATGCTTCGGTTGGGGCGTAGCGGGTGCGGCGGCGGCAACGGTAATTTCGCAAGCCGTATCGGCCGTAGGATGTTTTATCTATACCTTCATTCGGTACCGCGAACTTCGGCCGCGCGCAGCCGATTTCCGCGCCATGAATCTGCGGGCGTCTTTGCGCACGCTGTGGCAAGGCGTTCCGCTCGGCTTGCAATTCTCGGTGCTTGCGTTCGGACTCATCACCATGGCCAACGGCGTCATCTCCTTCGACCGTCGCCCCGACGGCTCCATGGTCACGGGAACGCCTGCGCAGGTAGGTTATGGCGCGGCATGTCGTATCGACAATATCGCCATGGCGCCTTTCAACGCGCTGGGCACCGCTATGATTTCTTTCTGCGGACAAAACGACGGCGCGGGAAAGCACGACCGCATCCGACGCGGATGCAACCAGGCGCTCGTCATTATGTTGATCATTTACCTGATCGATCTTGCGATTTTGTTGCCGCTCACCGTCGGCGGCGCCTACCAATACATATTTCTCAGCAAAAATACCGTCACGGCGGAAACGATACGCTTCGGAAATACCTATATGTATTCCGCCGTCCCGCTCCTGTTTCTGCTGGGCGCATTGTACGTTTTCCGCAACTGCGTGCAAGGGCGCGGAAAACCGCTCTTCCCCTTTTTGGCGGGAATTGCCGAACTGATAGCGCGTATCGCCATTTGCCTCGTGCTGCCCCGTCTCGTCAACGGCGGTCCTATCGACAGCGAAGCCTCCGTGATTTCGTTCTTCTGTCTCGGATTGGCCGATGCGGGCGCATGGCTTGCCGCCGATATTCTGTTGCTGATCGCAACGATCCGACACGTCTATCTTTATAAGCCGCGCGCCGTAGTCGCGGAAATGCCCGCCGCCGCACTGCCCCTATCCGATACCGATACGCCCGCCGAAGTTGCGCCGCCCGAAGAAGCGGCGGCAACAAGCGAAGATGCGAATCGCAAAGAAACCTGACGCCGCACAGTGCAAATATAGGCTATGCCGATGCCTGCATAGCCTACGCGAATCCCCCACACGCCCGCCGTGTGGATTTTTTATATTGCAAAACTATTGATGCGGGTATTGAGCCATTCGGCACGCTTTGTCAGAAACTCCTTGACCGCGGCAACATGGTTTTCCCACGTATCGAGCGCCTTATACGATTTGCTCATAAAACTCGGAGAAGTCTCTTGCGAGATGCCGCTTTCATCCGACCAAAGCACCTTGCCTTCCGCCTTCGCTTCGTCGGACACTTTCCACCGCTCGAAATTCGCCGCCTGATAGGGGCGCAAAAATTCGATCACTTCGTCGATACCGGCAAGCAGATCGGCGGTCTCGTGCGCGTACGTTGCATTCCAATTGCGTTGCAACGCCGCACGGAATTTCTCTCCGTACCACACCGGCTTTACAAACAGATTGATCTGATTGTAATACCACTCGTCGTAACTGTTGGTAGCACCCGGCACGTCGGATACAATCGCGCTGATGCCGCAGGAAAGATCGAGATCCCATACCGGCCCCATCTTCGCCTTGCAAGCGCCGTTTTCGCGATACAGGTACACGCTCCCCACGTCGGTATCGTGCCACAACTCCTCCACCATATAAAAGCGCGCGAGCGAATCGATATCGAGGTAATCATCGTAGGTCTCGTTGTCCAATCCCTCCGTAAGCGCCGTCACATACGCGCGAATCGCCGCGAATTGTTCGGGCGTGGGCGCGGACGGTTCGCTGATCACGAACGCCTGCACGCCGACGGTGGGCACTACGCAATAAAAAGCGTTTTTGGTAAAATCGATGCCTTCGCGCTGACAATAGGCATACGGTTGATGCGACGCGAGCGGATTATCGTTATTCACGTCGCCGCCGATGGCACGATTGTCCACCTCGACGATCCAGCCCGTGTCTACGCCTTGTGTGAGCACCACGGGGATACGGTCTTTCCCTTCGCCGCGCTTGTCGGTCATGAGATAAATCCCCTTGTAATCTTCGTTGACTTCCACTTCTACGTAGCGCGCGCGCAGCGAATAATCCAAAAGATCGTCGGCATACGTATACGCCAGATAATTGCGCAACAGCGAAAAATCGGTCGCTTCGTTGAGAAGATACCACGACCGCGACGAATCCATTCCTATCGGCGTTTGCTTATCGGTAAACTTGACACGGTACGGCTTTTTGGTGAGCGTCATGGTATAATTGCCGCGCAAGCGAACGGAACCGTCGGCATCGAAATCGTACGCCCCGCTGTCGCTGCGCATACGGTAATTTGCCGTCACGTATTCGTACTTGCTCGCGATCGGTTGCCGTGTGGTGATCGACAGCTTGGGCAACTCGGTTTGCTGTACGTATTTGGTAAGCTTCGGCGGAGGGGGCGCAGTGCCGATATCGTCGGAACCGTCGGACGGATCGCGCGGCGGTGGCGATACGGGATTGCATGCCAAAAGCGCAAAGCACACCAACACCAAGCAAACACAAATACAGCGACAAAGAAAACGCCTTACGTTTCTGCCCACGTTCATGCTATAACAACCTCCCTAAACGCGCGGTTATTTTTCCGACGCTTTTCTGCGCCGTGCCACAACGATGCCCGCAACCAGCAACAATACCGACCCGCAAAGAATAGAACCCGCCTTGAGGTCGGATGCACAACTGCCGCACTTGCCCTTTGCCGGCGTAATCGTATCGTCGGGATTGCCTGGTGTGGGTTCGGGGTCCGGCACGGGATCGGGATCTTCGCCCTGTCCTTCCGCCCAAAGCACGGAATGCGCAAATTCCAATCCGTCGCTTTCCGCCACTTGCAGATTATCGACGTACGCTTGCACGTTGGCAAACGACAGCTTTACGCCGCCGCTCTTCAGCGGACTCGCGTCCGATGCTTCCAATACTTTTTCGTCATCGAGATACACGGCAAGCGCACCGTTCTCGGCCGTAACCGACAGACGGTACCAGCAACTGCGCAAAAGCTTCGTATCGCATTCGGCCAATACTTCGAGCGCGTTCTTGCTTCGGTCGGTCGCGTTGACCGCATATTTCTCCAGCATGAGTTTTTTGGCAATTCCGTCGTAGCGCACACGATATTCGCCCGCCGCCGAACGACGAAATCTCAGCATAAATCCCCCGCCGCCCGCTTGATTGATACGGTATGCATCGAAGAAGAAATCGATTCCCAAGCCGAACGACGCATCCGTATACGGCTCGTCGATCTCCATACTCGCAAAGTTCGACCGCTCGAGCATGGCAAGCGTCGTATTTTCCTCGCCCGGTTTCTTCTGCCACCCGTGCACCGCAAACGGAATCGGACCGGTTTCGAAGTCTTCGCCGAAATACGCATTTTCCGCCGCCGAGGAAGAAAGCACGGGTTGTGTCATGCGAATCGTGCCCGCCGCCGCATTTTCCACGCCCAATTCTACCGCGGTACGGCATTTAAGCGTAAACGTAATCTTCCCGTCATGCCAGTCGTTGGCAGTCACGCTCTTTACGGTAATGATTTCGCCCGTGCTTGCATTGCGCGCGAAGATATGTGCATCGGCGCCGTCTTCCGTTTTCACGCGAACGGTAAACGTATGCTGTCCCGCCGCGAGTTGCGGCGCCTGATACACCGAACTGTCTTTGCCCTGTATCTTTGCGGTAGCGCCGTCTACCGTCACCTGCGTACCGTATTCGCCGGTATATTGCCAATAGGCAAGTTTCCAGGAAAACGCCGTATCTTGCAATTCGCTCGTGCATTCCATGTTTTCGCAGTCGGCGATCATGCCGTCGGTTACGAGATTTTTGACGTGCTCGGGCACCGTGCCGCGATACGAATTGTCGTGTATGCGGAAATCGTGCGCGGGCACGAGCGGTTTGCTTCCGTTGCCGTACGGGGCGCCGTACGCACCGTGCAAATTGACAAAATAGGATTGCATGTTTTTGTTTTTCGGCGTCGCACCCAAAATATTGTCATACACCTCGATATCGGAAAAAGCCTGCATGGTAAGATCGGCTACGTCGTTGCCCCAGGCAATGATAACCAACCCGTTGGCCGTCGCGTTGTTGCCCGGCGTGATAGCGCTGTGCCGTATCGTGATGTGTTGCAGACGGTTGTCGCCGCCGTGTTCGTCGGTCTTCCACCACACTTTGCCGCGCGGCTCTGCGGCACTGTGCGCACACAACACAATGGTATCGTCGCTCGTATACAGCATGCAACGATCGATTACCACGTTTTTGGTACCCAGTCCCAGACTGATGCCGTCGCCCGAAAGGCAATTGTTTTCGGTGACGTCCACATTACCGATATACACGCTGTCGCACGCATAGGCCACGATATTATAGCAGTTGGTACGCAGAATCGTCAGATCGGAAATTTCCACACGGTTGCACTTGTACACACCGATGGGGATCAAATGAACGAGATTGTAGCAATAAGCGGATTTCTGACTGCGATACATGGAATCGACGGAATTCTGCCCCGTATCGGCAAGGCGTACCGTGCCGCCGCCGGTAATCTTGATGTCATCCACTCTACCCGCATAGATGAGCGGATAATTGTACGTAAGACCGTTATGCGCCCAAATATCGTGATCGTATCCGAGTTCCTCGCTGGGCGCATCGTGTCCCTTGCGCACCTGTTGCCCCTCGGGATAACGATAGTCGCTTTCTCGCGGACTCTGCCACAGAACCGCGCCTTTTTCGATGCGCAATTCCACCTTGCTCTTCATCCACACGGTCGTCGCTATATAGCGCACGCCGAACGCCGAATCGTCGCCGGGCAGAATGACCGTGCCGCCGCCTTGCGCCGACACGTCGTCGATAGCCGCCTGAATCGCCGCCGTATCGTCGGTATACCCGTCGCCTTTGGCGCCATAGGCCGCATCGGTTACGCGCACCGTACGATCGGGTAGCGTAAAGGCATACGGATTGGCGCAGAAATCCCGCCAGTTTTCGATCTTGAACATAGGGGCAACTTTCACGTCGTCTACCGCCGCGATAAACGTAGAACTGAGCAAGCTGATTTCCCCGTCGTGATGCGGAACCGTAAAGGTAAAAGCATTGCCTTGCGCTTGCGCCAAAGCAATCGGCTCTAAGCCCGCAATACTTTCCTGCATATTGGAAATATCGGTGCGGTACAGCGAAACCGTCTTGTCGGCGTAGTCGGCCGAAAGCGTACCCGTGACGGTGACGGCCAATCCGTCGGAAGTAGCGGAAGTAATTTCGCCCGCATAATCGCAGAGCGGCTTTTCGCGCTCGAAAGAAATGTGCGCGATGGAAACCGACCCTTCGCTTGCATCGGGCACGAGCTTGAGCGCGTGCAATATGCCGCGGGCATTGGCGTGCGCCCCCAAACGAATATAATAGGTGTGCCATTCGCCGTCGGTGGCAAGATCGAAGACCTGCGCCAAATCGTACTCTTTACTGACCACGCTCTTGAAGTACAAACTTGCCGTCGTGGCCGAAGTCTCGTTTTTGAGACGAAGCATCACCGTATCGCGCGTGGTAAGCGTAACGTTCCACTGCGAACCGTTTACGTATTGCCGTGTGGAAACCTCCGCATAACTGCCGCTACCCGAAAGCGTATACACAATCCCGTCGTCTTGCGCCGCAATACTTCCCCTGTATGCCTCGAACGTAGCAAGAAATTCGCCGACCGTAAGATCGTCGGCCGCCTGCGCCGCCACGGAGGTCGGCCACAGCAGAATCCCCGCCAAAATCGCAGAAAGCAGTGCAAGCAGTATACTCCATGCGCCTACCCGCACTTTTCTTACGGTTCCCGTCTTTCTCATATTTTCCTCCGAAAAAATCAATCTACATGCTTGCGGTCGATGCCGCGAACGCGCGTGCGCGCCTTACGGTATTTATTATACCATTTCCTATACTGTTTGTAAATACCTTTTGAAAAATTCTTTACAAAAATTATTTCCGCACTTTTACGGGGACTCTCCCCCCTTTTTAGCGAACAAACACACGCAAGCAGACGAACCATGCGTAAAATTGCACTTTAACGAAGTGGCAAGGCCACAATTCCCGGCAAG
>CAMUPJ010000093.1 GCA_947090725.1 uncultured Clostridia bacterium | reverse complement strand
CCAGTACGCCGGTTCCCATCGTTTTGTTCACGCCGTACCGCAATTCCGCCGTTTCGATCTGCTTAATTATTTTGTCGAGACGCGGAATATCGGCGGAAAAAATCTCTTCGTCGCCCACCGCGGCATAAATATAAATACTGGGCTGATTCTTGTTGTTGATGACAAACTCCATGATCGCTTCGTTGAACGCACCGTTGGCACTGTCGCTCGGCTTGTTGAAACTTTGCGCCATAAAGTATTCGCGCGCAGGCTCGGAATCCCCTACCGCCAGATAACGCTCGGTAAATACCGCATTGTTGTCCCCGATGGTGATATTTCCGGGTACGACGGCCATATACGGACACCGCCCTTGCACGTGCGCCTCCTCGATACTGAGTTCGCTGAACGCCGAATACAGCGGATAAAATATCACGCGTACCCGCATTTTTTTGCGCGCCGAAACCTGCAAAATAATACTCTGTTCGTTATGTTTGACCCATTTGACGCTGAGATGTCCGCTGGCAAAATGCGCAAAACTGCCGTCTACGGTATTGGCGCAACTGGCGCTCAGGCATCCCACGAAATCGTCGTTATCCAACCACTTTTTGCCGTCGAAACAACAAACTTTGATGCCCCACATGGATCCGTACTTTCCCACAAGCATGGCGCCGTTGATTGCCGCATAATCATACCCCACGCCTTGGACGTAGCGGCCGGGATAATTTTCCTCGGTGATTGCCGGACCTTCCGACTTCTCCTCGTAAAATTTTTCGTTGAATGGAGGTCGGAATGCAAATCCGTACTCTTTATTGATATAACGCATAGTTTTCCTCCCGCTCAGTACAATAGGCGTGCCGTCGTCGGCAGATTCAGAAAAGCGTCGTCATTCGCCGATACTACGAATCCGAGCGGTCGCACCTGCGAATTGGGTACCAGGTAAACCCGCTTATTCTTCCACTCGTTCGCACATATCGAAGCAAAATACCGACTGGCAAAAATAGCGTCCATGACCCCTGCCCCGATCTGCACAATGGCATTTTCGCAACCCGTATCGGCAAACGCGCGGGTTACGGCGGCGCGAAGCTTACGCGCCACATAATACGCATTGGGCACGGAACCCGAACCTTTGCAATGCGCGCACGGTTCCAACAGTTTGGTGGAAAGTTCTTTGCCGACTTTTTTTCGTGTGATTTCCACCAGACCGAGTTGCGTCATATCTTGCACGCGCGTCTTGATACGATCCCGCAACACTTCTTCGCGAAGCGCTTCCACTACCGCCGTCTTATGTTCCGCATTCAGCATATCGATAAAATCCACCACGATAATGCCCCCGATATTGCGTAATTGCAATTGTCGGGCGATTTCTTTGGTGGCTTCCATGTTGGTCAGATAGACCGTTTCTTCGTGGTCGGCCCCTGCGGTAAAACCGCCGCTGTTGACGTCGATGGCAGTCAGCGCCTCGGTGCGGTCGACCACCAGACTGCCGCCGCTCGGAAGCGCCACCCGACGCTCGAGCAGTTTATCGACCTGCTGACCGATCCCGAACACATCCCACAGATCGTACGCGCTGTCATAATATTCTACTTTATGCGAAAAGTCCGAGTCCATTTCTTTGAGACGGTTTTTCAGTTTTTGCACCGTTTCCGCATTATTGCAAATAATACGTTCCACTTCACCGCCCAGCATATCGCGCACCGAACGGTACACAAGATCGTCTTCGTTGTGTAAAAGTGCGATTCCCTGCGCTTTTTCGAAATCCGCGCGTATCTTTTCGTACAACGCCTGCATGCGTTTGATCTCCGCCAAAATATCTTTTTTCTTGGCGTCGATACACACGGTACGGGCAATAAGCCCTCCTCCCGCCGGCTTATGTTTTTGCAAAAGTTTCGTAAGCATTTCCCTGCGGGAAGCATCGGTAATCTTATTGGAGATTCCCACAAAATCGATATTGGGCAAAAACACGACGTACCGGCCGGGGAGCGAAATATTCTCCGTAAGCCGCGCTCCCTTTTGCCCCACTTCTTCTTTGGTAACCTGCACCATGACATAGTCGCCCGCTTGAACGTCCAACGCGCCCGGCACTACGCTCCGCAAGTCGGCCCGATCGTCCAGCGTCTCTCCCACATACAAAAAGCCGTTTCGCCCGCGACCGATATTGACAAAGGCAGACTCCAAACCATGCAAAACGTTTTCCACTTTGCCTTTGTAAATATTACCCGTAAGGCGATTGTTCTCTTTGTACTCAATGTGGAATTCGATCAGCCGGCCTTCTTCCAGCAACGACACGCTCGACATATGCGATTCCACATCAATCAGAATAGATCGTTTCAACGGCAACTCCCAAAAAATAGTTTATCCAAATCGCTTCCCGCACAATCATACATGTGAGTTTTACGCACATCGAACCCGCACGCGATATCGCATTGCGCGCATAAATACGCCATCAACCGATCGGCACGCAGATTCTCATTACCGCAACGCAGACGCAAATATACCTTGTTTTCGCCCTCGGCGCGCGCGTCCAAAATGAGGCAACGCACGTCTTTGCAAATGGTCTTACCCTTGCTGCTGTACTCGATTTCGCAGGTTTCACCCTTGCAAAGGCGAAGTATTTCCGTCAAATTAACTACTTTGTCACGCATAGTAACGGTATAATCGGCACTATACATCAGGTTTGCTACGTTCGGATCCTTTTCCGCTTTCGCCGCCGCCATGATCCGCAACCCCAAAGGAAGAGAAGTATTGAGTTGCTTCATAAATTCTTCGGGCGCTTCGTCGGCGTATACGCAAAAGTATTCGCATTCGCTTTCTACCCCGATAGGCAACGGTTGCCCGAAAAAGATTTTCATATGCGGATTAAAACCTTCGCTGTACGCCGCTTTCGCACCGATTCGACGGATGCCCATCGTCACGGCACGCAAGGTATCGAGATGCGGAACGAAAGCCGCGCTGTCCAAACGCGTATATTTGCAAATCAGCATTTCTTCCCTCCCGTACAGTTGGCACGAAACGCCGAAGGATACTCTTTGTGGATGCCGCAGAGATTGCATCCCTTGCGACAATCGCGCGTCAGTTCGCCCTGCCGCGATTTTTCCCGTGCGCGCAACAAAAATTCGCGGGAAATCCCCGTTTCGATCCGCTCCCACGCCAAAGGCGCTTCCAAGTCCTGCGCTCCGCAATATGCCTCGTGATCCACTCCGCAAGCGGAAAATGCCGCCATCCACTTGTCATAATCGAAAAATTCCGTCCAAGCATCGAAGATACATCCCGATTGATAAGCGGCATACAACACTTTGTTCATACGCTCGTCCCCTCTTGCCAGTGTGGTCTCGAGACGGGACGTTTTGCCGTCATGATAGTTATACTTGACGTTCAACGGACGAAGAATACTTTTGAGAAGATTCTGCTTGCGCTCAATTTCTTCCAAAGAAATCTGCGCTTCCCATTGAAAAGGCGTAAACGGTTTGGGAACAAACGTGGACGTGGAAACCACAAGAGCGAGCGGCTTACGCGACACCGCGTATTGCTTGTAACGGTACTTGATTTTCTTTACGATGTCGGCAATACCGCGCAAATCCTCATCGGTCTCGGTCGGCAAGCCGATCATAAAATACAATTTAACGGAATGATAACCTTTCTCGAAAGCATAGCGACAAGACGTAAGGATATCTTCTTCCGTAACATTCTTGTTAATCACATCGCGCAATCGTTGCGTCCCCGCTTCGGGCGCAAACGTCAGAGAACTCAACCGCGTAGACGCCACAAACTCGGCCTCGAAGCTATCCACGCGTGTAGACGGCAACGAAATATTCACATGCCGCTCGTCGCAAAGCGGCTTGATTTCGGCCAGAAGCTCCCGCAGACACGGATAATCGCAAGTGGAAAGACTGGATAACGTGATTTCGTCGAATCCGTTGGCGGCAATCAACTCTTGCGTATATTTTTTGAGCGTCTCTACGCTACGCGCACGGACAGGCCGATAAATCATTCCTGCCTGACAAAATCGGCATCCACGCGTACAACCGCGGAAAATTTCCAATACCGCCCGCGAAAATACCGCTTCTATATTGGGAATCTGCACGCGCGTAGGAAAAAAAGCAGGTTCGAGACTGTCGACCACGGCGCGACGCACCTTGCCCCGACTGATCCCCGGCACAAACATACCGTCGATTCGGGCAATCCGTTGCAGCATGGTTTCCCGACTTGCCCCCTCTTGCTTGCCCGCAATCAGCACGTCTGCCAGCGCCTGGATCGCTTCTTCCCCGTCACCGATACTGAAAACGTCCACAAAGTCGGTGAGCGGCATGGGATTGACCACGCACGGGCCGCCCGCCACCACGATAGGCACGCCGTCGCCGCGGTCTTTACGAAACAACGGAATCTTGCCCAAATCCAACATAGCCAGCACGTTGGTATACGACATTTCGTACTGGAGACTGAACCCCACCGCATCAAACGAATACATCGGCGCATGCGTCTCCTGACTGAAAAGAGCCATATTGCGTTCCCGCAAGGCCGCCGCCATATCCACCCAGGGCATATAGCAGGTCTCGCACGCCGTATCGAGGCGCGCATTGAGCATATAGTACAAGATTTTGATTCCGAGATTGCTGTGCGCTACTTCGTATACGTCGGGAAAGCACATCAAAAAGCGCAAGCGCGCATCCGCTTTGATGGGCGGCGTATTGAATTCCCCGCCGCAATATCGGGCCGGTTTATCTACCGACAACAATAAATCTTTGATTTCCGAATTCATTGACACCCCATCAACTCATAGACCGAATACATAAATTCGCTGTAAACGCGCGCATCCACCCGCGCCACGTCGATGGGCGTTACCCCCTCCACAAACAATTGTCCGCCCAACCGTATCACATCCTTTTCGGCGTAAAAACGAACGGAATAAGCCAACAACGGATCTTCGAAATTCACTACGGCAAACTCCACCGGCGCAATGTCCAATACGCATAAAATTCCGTTACGGTTCAATCCCACTTGCCGACACACTCCGTCGCGATCACGATTGAGCACACGAAATCCGAGTTTTCGCATTCCCGTTTTGAAATCGCCGAATTTGACGATCGTGCCGGCAATAGAAGAACAACAGTTACTGCATTTATCCAACGACGACGGCACGTACACTTTGCGCTTCACCTGTTCGAAGGGTTGCACGATATTGAGTCGCTTCAGATAATCCGTCTTTGCAGTCAGTTCCACCGGATGCAACACTTTAATTTCACAGTCGGCATCGAGAGATACGGGACTGTTTTCCAAGTCCAATACGCGACCGTTATCCACAATGACAATGGAATCGAATACGCCGTTTTTGTACACCGAAAAAAAGAGCGAATCGGCGATTTCCGCACAAGGCGGTACGATCAATTCGGTCAGAAACCGCTCCGCAGAAACGACTACGCCGCGCACCATCATTTCGTAGAAATATTTCGACACCTGCGCGCGGGTAGGATTTTCCGCAATCCCCGGTCCCGGCTTAACGCCCAATACCAACAATTTGCGCACCGATTCCGCTTTTTCGGTATCGGCAATATTGTACAGAAACTGCGCAACCTCGGGATCGTTTTTGAAAAGCAAAAGCAGACGAACAGCCGCCATCCGCTCGTTCGTCTTCATAATATCATATTCGGAGCGGACAAACGCATAGACTTCCACCATATATCCGCGCAAAATATTGCGAAGCGCCACCTTGTTGACGCCCTTGCCGAATACCGCCAAATGCACCAAATCCACCAAAGTACGTTCCCGATCCGCTTGTAGCAAAATGGAGATCAAACGGAAATCGCGATCGTTTTTGCGCAAGTACGCCCATGCCCTATCGTAATCGGCGCGCGCCAATTCGGTCAGGTACCGCTCGGCGGATTTTTTCCACCCGCGCAAGGCACTCCGCTTATCCGCCGCAACCGCCTGAAACAAGAGCGGAATCAATTTGTCCTCTCCCACACCGCACTCCGACGACAAGGTCAAAAACAAATTGAAATACCGCGTATTCAGCGTAGGACTTTCCCCCGTCATCGCAAGATAGTCGGCACTGGTATTCTTCATATCGATATTGCCGTTCAGATGCCCGCAATACATGAGTTTGCAGATTTGCTCGAAACGACCGTTGCCCAACATATATTCCAAAAATTGCTTGCGATCCTCCGCCGAAGTCTGCGACGAAAAGAAAACCCGTCCCGCCGCATCTACGGAGGAATTCCCGTCGGGCAACAAAGCAATCATTTGCGAAAACGTCTTTTGTGACTCCATACGTATATCAGTATAACATACAGACAAAAAGTTTTCAAGCTATTTCGGTAAATTTGCGAAAACCGATTGCGGCAATTGCGACAAGGGCGTTGCCGGCGGATATACCGTAAGGCATTCTTCCAACTTTGTCTCGCTCAAAACCGCCACCACCGACAGCCGCTCGTCGGCAATCACAAACCGATGATAATAATTTCCGTTCAACATTTTACTGAGCGCCATCAGCGACAGCGTTTGCGACACCATCACTTCCCGCACAGGCAACCCGTGTTTGATTTTCTCGCTTCGGTAAGCCATACTGTACAACCTCTGGTATTTGGAATTCTTGTCGGGAAAAAACGTGCCCGCCAAAACAAACAACGCCATCAAAGCAAAGGTAAAATTCACGCCGCCGTATAGCGAACAGGCAAAAAGCGCCATAAAGACAAAACAGGCCGCAAATCCGAAGCGGCGGATAATTTTGTACGCTTTTTGCCGCGGCCGTTTGCGCGACATCACCGCCAACAAAACGCGCCCGCCGTCCAAAGGGAAAATGGGCAAAATATTGGTAAGCGCCGTAAAAACATTGGAGAGCACAAACGCTTCGGTAAAAAAATAGGTCGCCGGCGCAAGCCACCACAGCGCAATACATGCCACCGCCAAAAATACGTTACAGAGCGGACCTGCCACTGCAATCAGAATTTCATCCCGACGATTTACTCCTTCAAAATCTCCCGTCAGAGACGCACCGTACGGCATAATTTTGATGCCGCTTAAAGCATACCCCAAACGACGCGCTACTTCCGCATGCGTCATTTCATGCAACACCACCGCCACAAAATACCCCACCAAAGAGAATCCCCTGCCGAGATACAGCATGACGGCAATAAAAAGGAAAA
>CAMUPJ010000092.1 GCA_947090725.1 uncultured Clostridia bacterium | reverse complement strand
AATCCTTCGCGGGCGGCGCCCCTGTTGCGCCGATCCGCACCCCTCTCCGCCCACTTGATTGTAGCGGTATAGCGGCACGTTTCGGTGCTATGTGTGCGCCGCCCACTCCGTCATGTATGCCAAAATACAATCCTTCGCGGGCGGCGCCCCTGTTGCGCCGATCCGCACCCCTCTCCGCCCACTCGATTGTAGCGGTATAACGGCACGTCTCGGCGCTACGTGTGCGCTACTCACTCCGTCATGTATGCCAAAATAAACGTGAGCGCCTTTGTCAGTCGATCGTCACGTGAATGTGCGGACATTCGGCCAGGAATTTCAGAAAGCTGTGGCAGATTGCGGCGGGAACCGAATCCAAAATGCAACGGATTTTTTGGTTGCTTGCGTCGTCGTAAAGCGTACGGACCGCTTTGTAGAACGCTTTGACGGTCTTTGACTTGCCTATACAATCGTCGAGTATACTGCAAGACTCCAAAAACATGGCGAGCAATTTTTTGGCGTCGATTTCTTTTGTATCGGCTATGGCCAAATCGTTATTGCGTGTGATGACGGAATCGTAATTGAGTTTCATATTTGTTCTCCTAAAATATTTATTATGCATATTTTTTATATTATATATGATTTATAATCATAAGTCAAGTATTTTATGACCAAAGATCATATAATGGATACAGAGGTAAAAATCTATGGCACGTTTGGATTTGATTAAAGAACGCTTACGCGTGGCAATTCGTCAAAGTGGCTTATCGCAAACCGATATTGCCAAAAAAGTATCCGTTTCGCAATCTTGTATTGCACATTATGTAAAAGGAGATATATTACCGACATTGGAAACTTTTGCCGAATTATGTGACACTTTGGATATTGATCCTTCTTACATTCTCGGCTTGTCCAATGCTTGATTGAGGAACAGTATGCTGTATTTGGTCTGTACGCCGATAGGCAATCTGAAAGATATCACGTACCGTGCGGTGGAAGTGCTGCAAAGCGTATCGCTTATTTTAGCGGAGGATACGCGGCATTCGGCCATTCTCTGCGCCGAGTACGGAATTACCGCCCCGATGATTTCCTATCAGAAGTTCAACGAAAAACGCAAGTGCGACGAAGTGATTGCACGGCTTTCGGGCGGGGAAGAAATCGCGCTCATTACCGATGCGGGGACGCCGTGCATTTCCGATCCCGGCGCCGTGCTGGTGCGGAGCGCCATCGAAGCGGGGGTGCCGTACACCGTGGTGGGGAGCGGCTGTGCGTTTGTTTCGGCGGCCGTGCTTTCGGGATTCGATTTGCGCACGCTTGCATTCGGCGGATTTTTGCCGGAGAAAAATTCCGCGCGGGAAAAATTTTTGCAGGGGTTTTCCGCTTTTTCCGGTTGTATGGCGTTTTACGTTTCTCCCCATTCTTTAGAGCGCGACCTTGCCTGCTTTGCCGCCGCATTCGGCGCACGCCGCGCGGTGCTGGTGCGGGAGATTTCCAAGAAGTTCGAGGAGTGCGTGCGCTTTACTCTCGGGCAAATGCCGCAATTTACCGAAAAGGGAGAGTACGTGCTGGTGATCGAGGCGCAGGAAAAAGAGAACGAGCGCAACGCTTTAACGGTGCAAGCGCATGTGGCGAGTTATATGCGGGAGGGCTTCGACAAAAAGGAGGCCGTCAAGCGCACCGCCGCCGACCGCGGGGTCGCCAAAAGCGAAATCTACAAAGAGGCGCTCGACCTGTAACCGCTTTGCTCCGCGTTTATTTTTCTTATATATGGCAATACTTCTTCCGAGACTTTCTTCGGGAGGAGTTTTTTTGTGGTCACGTACTATATCGGAAATATCCGCGACAAACGCAAATATTTCCGCCGGAAAAGAGAATATGCGGCGTCTGCCGACAATTGCGACGTATTGGCCGATTTTCGCTTGGGCGGCAAGATTTGCTTTGTGCTGGGCGATATTCCGTACGGCGATATGCGGGTGGGGGAATACCTCGGCTACGCCTGCGCCCTCAAGACGCGTTTGCCGCTCAACGACGCCGCGGCCAAAGAGATGTTGCGTCGGGTGGGATTGCGGGTGAATCTCGACCGTAAGCTCAGGCGTTTGCCGCGGGAGATCTTTCGCGTTCTGTTGCTTGCCACGGCGGTGGAAAGCTCTACGCGCGAGGTGTGGCTCAATCTCGACGGCGTGGCGTATTCGTTCTTTTCCCGCAAACGCATACGGCGCATGGTGCGACGCATGAAAAAGAACTACGAAAACGTGCACGTAGCCGTGTCCGACGTGCGGTTTATTCCGCGCCGCGCCCGCGTGCTGGCGGCGTCGAGCGGCGCCATGCTTGCCGGCAAACCGCGCTCTTGTTCCCGCCTTTGCGGACGGATGCGCCTGCGCAGAGCCACCCGCAAAAGCAATCTCGCGCTTTCCGCGCTTAGCGGCCGCAAAATGCTCCTATGCGACAATTAGCGCGAAAGCGGATACGTACTGTGCTGTAATGCGGTTACGCGTAACCGCATGTACATAGACCAAAAAGCATGGTATAAAAAACCAATCGGGCGAGTGATTGCCTAACCGATTGCACGGACAAATTTTTTTGAATTTCCGCCAAATGCTTATTTATCTATTGCTTTTTGCATCATAATATAGTATAATATTTTACAGACAGTTCACCTAAACAATAGGCGATTGTTTTAGGCATACCTTTGTATCCCTAAAATCTGTGCTGAATTTGTTTTCACACAACCCGATTGCCTATATAGCGGCGGTAAAAGTACCCGGCAACTATACGTTATAAACGGCATTTGGTTGCGCGAGCAGCGCCTGATTTTTATGGGTAGCGCCCCGAAAAGCAGCATATGCAAGAGCAAATTGTCGGACTTGCGACAATCGGCGCGATTACCTATCCGAATGCGCGAATGGTTGATAACGAAAGAAAGGCGGTGGTAAGCGTATAATGATTCACAAAAATTTGCCGATACTCGGTGCGGAGCAGTACGGACTTACGGAAAAAACGAAGTTCGGCTACAGCGAAGTATGCGATAAAGATTGCGCGGCGTCGGGATTGCGTCGTTCGCCCGATAGCGGTACGTTTGAGGACGGTGTATTAGATGTATAAGCATTTTTTTAAGCCGTTTACGGATTTTATGATAGGTCTGATCGGTTCCGTCATATTATTTCCGTTTTTTATTATCATCGGTATTATCATTTTTATTGACGATCCCGGTCCTATATTTTTCAAGCAGAAGCGCGTGGGGAAAAATAAAAAATTGTTTACAATATGGAAGTTGCGAACGATGAAACGCAACACGCCCGACGTACCGACGCATCTTCTCGAAAATCCCGAGCAGTATATTACGCGTACAGGTAGACTGTGGCGCAAACTTTCCATAGACGAATTGCCCAATATTTGGTCGCTACTCACGCTGAAAATGTCGCTCATTGGTCCCCGTCCCGCACTTTGGAATCAGGACGATTTGATTGCCGAGCGGGACAAGTACGGTGCAAACGGGGTGCGTCCCGGTATTACCGGTTGGGCGCAGATCAACGGACGGGACGAACTGGAAATCCCCGTCAAGGCGGCGCTTGACGGAGAGTACGTCAAGCGTATGAGTTTCGGGTTTGACTGTAAATGCTTTTTCGGTACGATCAAGACCGTGTTTAAGCACGAAGGCGTTGTCGAGGGCGGTACGGGCGAATTGCACAAACAGCAAGCCATCGAAAGCGAATCGCAAGAGCAGGAGGAGGTTGTTGCGGTTGCCGAAGAGGAAATTTTGCAAACAACCGACATGAATCTACAAACAGAGACCACGCCGGATTCCGAAGAAGAGACCGCGGCGGATATCGAAGAAGAGGCAACGCCGAATATCGAAGAAGAGGCAACGCCGGATATCGAAGAAGAGGCAACGCCGGATATCGAAGAAGAGACCGCGGCGGATACCGAAGAAGAGACCACGCCGGATACCGACATGACAGAGACGGCGTGCAGCGCGGAGTCGGAGGAGGCGTACGGTTGAAGAAGGTTCTGATCACGGGTGCGAACAGCTATATCGGTACCTCGGTGGAGAAGTATATCGCCGCGCGTTATCCGGACGAATGTGTATTCGAAACGGTCGATACGGTGGACGGCACGTGGCGTGAAAGAAGTTTTGTCGGCTACGACGTTATTTTTCATGTTGCGGGAATTGCGCATCAAAAAGAAACGAAGGAGAATGCCCCCCTGTACTATGCCGTCAATCGGGATTTGGCAGTCGAGGTTGCGCAAAAGGCTAAGGCCGACGGTGTGCGGCAATTCATTTTTTTGAGTTCGATGAGCGTGTACGGCAAGCTGACGGGGCGGATTACAAAGGAAACGGAACTGCGCCCCAAAAGCCATTACGGGCAGGCAAAGTTACAGGCGGAAAACGATATACAGCCGCTCGGTGACGACGGTTTCAAGGTTTGTATTCTGCGTCCGCCGATGATTTACGGCAAAGGTTGTAAAGGGAACTACTTGGCTTTAAGGAAGTTTGCACTGAAGCTGAAATTGTTTCCGTATGTGAAAAACGAGCGCAGTATGCTGTACATCGATAATCTATGCGAATTTGTTCGGTGGATGATATGCAACGAGGAAAGCGGCTTGTTTTTTCCGCAGAACGACGAGTATACCAATACCGGCGAAATGGTCAAGATGATTGCTGCCGCAAACGGCAGAAAGTTGCACCTTGTGCGCGGGTTCGGTTGGGCAGTCAAATTCTTGGGACTATTCACGGGAATGGTCAAAAAAGCGTTCGGCAGTCTGACGTACGATAAGGATATGAGCGCATATAAAGAGGCGTATGCGAAAGTGTCGCTGTGCGATTCCGTTCGGGAGACAGAGTAGTGGAAGAAGAGGCAAAAATCGCATATCCGCCGTACAGCGTTTTGATGTCCGTATACGTGAAGGAGCGACCGGAAAACTTAAAGGAATCGTTGGACAGTATGTTTCGGCAAACGGTACCGCCGGATGAGATCGTTATGGTGGAAGACGGGCCGCTGACGGAGGAACTGTATTCTGTTTTGGATGCGTATTCCGCGCAATACGGCGAGTGTTTTAAGCGGATTGTCAACGAGCAAAACGAAGGGTTGGGCAACGCTTTACGCAAGGGCGTTACGGCTTGTGAAAACGAGTTGATCGCGCGTATGGACACCGACGATATCAGCAGATCGGATCGCTGTGAGAAGCAGTTGCAAGCGTTTATGCAACAATCCGATTTGGACGTTTTGGGCGGACAAATCAACGAGTTTATCGAAACGCCGACGAACGTTGTCGGGCAAAGAATCGTGCCTTGCTCGCATCGGGACATTTGCATATTTTTGAAGAAACGCGATCCGTTTAATCATCCTACGGTTATGTTCAAAAAAAACGCCGTGCTCAAAGCCGGAAACTATATGGAATTGCACTATAACGAGGATTATTATCTTTGGTCGCGCATGTATTTATGCGGTGCCGTATTTGCTAACTTAGCCGATATCCTTTTGGATATGCGCGTAAGTAAAGACTTGTATGCGCGGCGCGGCGGCTATCGGTATTACAAATGTCAGAAAAAAATGTTTCGGTTTTTGCGCAAAAACAAAATCATTTCCGCAGGTGCGTATTTCCGAGCAAAGACGGTTCGATTTGTTGTGCAAGTTCTGATGCCCAATAAAATGCGCGCTTGGGCCTACAAAAAGTTTGCTCGGTGACAGTATGAAAATCGCTTATCTGGTACAATGTCATAAAAATGCAAAGCAGCTCAATATGTTGTTTGATGCGTTACGCTTCGAGGGCAACGATATTTACGTGCATATCGACAAAAAGAGCAAAGCCGTCGAAAACGACATAGCGTGCCGCGAAGATATTTTCATTTTGGAACAATCGCAAAGAGTCGACGTCAAGTGGGGGCAGATTTCGCAAGTCGATGCCACATTGCAACTGATAAACCGCATGATTGCCGGCGGAAGAACATACGATTTTGTGTGGCTGATCAGCGGACAGGATTTCCCGCTGAAATCGGCGGCACAAATTAACGAATTTCTATCCTTGCATACCGATACCGCATTTATCGAAATTATCGATCCGTCGACGAAAAGACATGCGCGGCTGTTAAAACGCAATGAGATTTATTCGGCGCAGTGGTCGATCAATAAGAATTTTATGTGCCGTATCTTGCGAAACATGTGGTACCTTCTGTCCGGCGGACGCTATCATACGTTCGGTATTTTCCGAAGAAAGCTGGCAAATGACAAATTTTATTTCGGAAGTCAATGGTGGTGTCTGCCATACGGTGATGTGCTTGCGATGACGGAATATCTGAAAAGCAACCCGAAGTTTTACGAATTTTTTTCGCACTGTCATTGTCCGGACGAGAGTTTCTTTCAGACGCTGTTTGTCAATCACGCCGGGCACACAGGGGACGTCCGAGATATTTTGACATATATCGATTGGAACGGTTGCAAAGATTCTCCCCGCACATTTACGGCAGAAGATTACGATGCGTTGGTCGAAAAGGAAAATGCGGGATATTGTTTGGCTAGAAAGTTTGATAATGTAACGGACAAAACTATACTTGAAAAACTCTCGGAGAATTTACATGACTGAAATCATCGAAGAGGGAAAAAAACGTCATTGCTTATGCAACGCTAAAAAAAAGGGCAATCAGAAAAAGACGCCGGCTTTCAAACTGTATATTATTTTGATTCTATACATGTTTCTGTTTTTTTATGCCAATAAACTGATTGGGAGAGACATTGAAAGTGGTTACGGAGTATTGACGGTTATAATCAATGCAGTTCTTTTTTTGTATTTGATTATAGGTTTGGTTTTCAATCGCTATGTTAATCGAACCACTGTATTTTTAATCTGTTTGTTTGTTGTTTTGAGCGGGATATCTTTTTTGGTTAATCGTTCAGGACTTGAAAAGTTGTTTGGATTGGCGTGTTTTTTAACAATCATTGTTGCGGGGCAAGTGCAATCGATGACCAATAATGAGCGTCGAATTGCATATTACTTATTTATTATAGTTGTCATAGTCGTTCTATTAAATGGAAATACGCTGGAGACAGTTCACGAAACAAATAAATTTAATCCCAACATTTGCGGTCAATTACTCACACTCTTGTTTTGTGTAAGTTTTGTAAAATTTCGTGCAGACAAGAAATTCGATGGATTATTTTTTTGTATATTGAGTACTGTTTTGCAATTTGTTTATAAGTCTCGTACTGCTTTAATGGGTGAAGCAATCTTTTTGGTATTATACATGTTTGCTAAATTTGTGAAAATGAAAAATAGAAAACTCCTTTTTCTTTTTACATTTTTGATTTCTGTTGGTGGGGTTCTATTTGCTTATTTGTATTCGGAAGTTCTATTTCCAAAATTAGGATATGGAAAAATCATAATTTTTGGTAAGGACTTGTTTACGGGAAGACAATGGATATGGCATTATACATTTGAGTTCATTAAGCGCAACATA
>CAMUPJ010000091.1 GCA_947090725.1 uncultured Clostridia bacterium | reverse complement strand
GGTTTGTTCCGTCAGAAAATCGTGGAGAACCAGCAAGTCGAAATGCCGGACATGTGGCTCAACAGCGGCGAAGTGTGGCAGATGGCTCGCTCCGATAAGAATTTCGAGATCAAACTCGGCGGTACCGTAAATGAGATTTGGGAAAACGGGCGTTGCCGCATAGAACACACGGGTGCGGACGTTATAGAGGCGCTCCCGTACGACATGATGATTTCCGGTAAGGACAGCGACGGAGTAAGCGTATTGCGGCTTTGGCGCGCTTCGGGCAAAAGCGATTTCGATATGAAATCGTTTACGCTCGGCAACTATACCGACGCTATGCGCGCCGACAACGAAGCGCAACTGATCAACAAAGTTCTGTATCCGAGCGACGATCACGATCAGGGGAAATTGCTCCGTCTCAGCCAACAGTATTTTCTGGTTTCCGCCAGTCTGCAAAGTATCATCAAAGATCATCTCAAGAACAACAAAAACCTTGACAATCTGCCCGATCTGGCGGCAATCCATATCAACGACACCCATCCCGCGTTGGCGATTCCCGAACTGATGCGCCTTCTTGTGGACGTGTACGGTTACGATTGGGATACGGCCTGGAGCATAACGACGCGCACCGTTGCGTATACCAACCACACCGTCATGGCCGAAGCGCTCGAGAAATGGCGCGAAGATTTGGTGCGTTTGCATTTGCCGCGTATCTATATGATTATCAAGGAAATCGACCGCAGGTTCTGTGAAGACGCGATGCACAGAACGGGAGATTTCGAGAAGGTCAACCGCATGGCGATTATCGGCGGCGGCATGGTGCGTATGGCGCACTTGGCCGTCATCGGCTCCCATGCCGTCAACGGCGTCAGCGAACTGCACAGCGATATCATCAAAGACAGCGTTTTCCATGATTTCTATACGCTTACGCCCGACAAATTCACCAACGTAACCAACGGCGTGGCGCACCGCAGATGGCTTTCGCAGTCCAATCCCGGGCTTAAATCGCTTGTCACCGATCTTGTGGGCGGGGGATTCGAACAGGACGCCTCGCTTCTCAAAGGGTTGCTCAAGTACAAAGATGACCGTAGCGTATTGGAGCGACTGGACAGAATCAAGAAAGAAAACAAAAAGAATTTTGCCGCATACATTAAGGAAACGCAGGGTTTTATCTTCAACACGGACAGCCGCATCGATACGCAGATCAAGCGTTTGCACGAGTATAAGCGGCAACTTCTTAACGTGCTCAAAATCATTTCGCAGTATCTCGATCTGCTGGATAATCCCAACAAAGACGTGACGCCGCAGACGTTTGTGTTCGGCGCCAAGGCGGCGGGCGGGTATTATCACGCCAAGCGGATCATTCATCTGATCAACTGTCTGAGCGCGGAAATTCAGGAGAATCCGCGCATCAAAGAAAAGCTCGACGTGTTGTTTGTGGAAAATTACAACGTCACGCGCGCCGAGCGTCTTATCCCCGCCAGCGAAGTCAGCGAGCAGATCAGTCTTGCCGGCAAAGAAGCAAGCGGCACGTCCAACATGAAATTCATGCTCAACGGCGCCGTTACGTTAGGCACCGAAGACGGCGCGAACGTGGAAATCCACGCATGTGTGGGAGACGACAATATCTTTATCTTCGGGCTTCGTTCTTCGCAGGTGGACCGATTGCGCGGCAATTATTATCCCACCAATCTGTATGCCGACAATGCCGAAATCCGCCGTATCGTCGATCGGCTCAAGGTGGGCTTCCACGGAGAAAGCTTTGCCGATATCGCCAACTATCTGATTCTCGGCAGCAGCAATATTGCCGATCCGTATATGTGCCTTGCGGATTATCAGGATTACGTGCGTACGGCGCGTCGGATGGACGATGCGTACAAAGACAGAATCAAGTGGAATCGTATGGCGCTTGTCAATATCGCCGAAAGCGGCGTATTTGCCGCCGACCGCAGTATCGAAGATTACGCGCATACCATTTGGAATCTGCGCAGAGTCCGTAAACCCAAAACCGTCAAGCAGTAGAAAACGTATGCGTCGCTGTGGTTTTCGGCGGTCGGAAAAACGGACGCCGACGTCGCAGTCGGCGCAATCGAGGAGAAAACGTTTAACAGGAGGAAACGATGTATGAACGAACAAGTCAGATTTTTTCCCAACGACGAGAAGTACAAGAAGCCTTTCGGCGCCGTAGAAGCAGGGGTGCCGCTCACACTCACGATAGAATTCAACCGACCGAGTAATCCGAGCGAAGTGTTTTTGGTGCTCACCAAAGACGGCGAGAGCGACGTGTATTACCCGATGAACTTTGTACAGGTTTCGCCCGATACGATGATGGAATATACGGTTACGCTCTCGGTTACGACGCGGGGATTGTACTTCTATCATTTCATCGTGAATACCGAAGATAAGCAATACCGTATCGGTGCGGGAGACGATTTGCATGCCATGCTCGGCAAAGGACACGACTGGCAACTGACGGTGTACGAACAGGTGTATAAAGCGCCCACTTTCCTTCAGGGCGGACTCATCTACCAGATACTGCCCGATCGGTTCTGCGACGGCGGCGCGCGCAAAAAGACCAAGTCGTATGCCCGTTACCGCGACGACTGGTACGGGTTGCCCGAATACCGTCCCGATGCGGAGGGAAAAATCCGTAACGAAGATTTCTTCGGCGGCAATCTGCGCGGCATTATCAAAAAACTCTCTTATCTCAAATCGCTGGGAGTTACCTGCATCTACCTCAATCCGATTTTCGAAGCGCACAGCAATCACAAATACGATACCGGCAATTACCGCAAAGTCGATTCCGACTTCGGTACCGCCGAAGATCTGCGCGAATTGATTCAAAAAGCAGGGAAACTCGGCATGAAGATCATGCTCGACGGCGTATTTTCTCATACCGGCGACGACAGTATTTACTTCAATAAGTATGGTCGTTATGACAGTGTGGGCGCGTACAATTCGGTACATAGCCCGTATTACGGCTGGTATACCTTCCGGAATTTCCCCGACGAATACGACAGTTGGTGGAATATCGATATTCTTCCGCAAACGAAAGAGGTCAACCCGTCTTTCTCCGAATACATTTGCGGAGAGGACGGTATCATCCGCTATTGGACGGAGATGGGAATCGGCGGTTGGCGGCTGGACGTGGCCGACGAACTGCCCGACGAATTCCTCGACCGAGCGGCCAAAGCGGCCAAAGCCGTCAATCCCGACTGTCTTATGCTGGGCGAAGTGTGGGAGGACGCGAGCAATAAGATCTCTTATTCGCGTCGCAGAAGATACTTGAACGGCGGACAGTTGGACAGCGTGACCAACTATCCGTTTAAGGAAGATATCCTGAATTTCGTGCGCAGCGGAGAGGCGGCACGGCTCAACAACACCGTCAACGTCGTACTCAACAATTATCCTACGCACGTGGTAAACAATCTGATGAATCTGCTCGATACGCACGATACCGCCCGTATCATCAGCGTATTGGGGGACAGCGGCGATACGTCTTCGCGCGATAAACGCGCCGTGGCCAAGATCGGCGATCGCGAACATACGTGTAAGCTAGTGAAACTGGCGGCCGTCTTGCAATACACGTTGCCCGGCGTGCCTTGCCTGTATTACGGAGACGAAGCGGGACTCGAGGGATTCGAAGATCCGTTTAACCGCAGATGTTATCCGTGGGGCAAGGAAGACAAGAACTACCTGCGACTGTATAAAAAGCTCGGCGCGCTTCGTACTGCCGAAAAAGATATTCTGTCCGACGGGGCGTATTGCGGTATTACCGCGGAGAACGGCGTCTTTGCGTTTGCGCGCAAGAACGAAGCGGGGACGCTGGTTGTCATCGCCAATCGGGGTACCGAGACGTATACGTTCGATACTTGCGGAAAAACGTATACCGACGTACTGAAGGGAACCGTGTTCGACGGGCAAGTTCCGCCGTGCGACGCCGTGGTGCTTAAACTCGGTACGGGCGCGAAACCGGCGGTCAAGAAAAAAGCGTCGAAGCCTCAATCGGACGCATTGCAAAAACGAAGACTTTACAAAGAAATTTATGAATAAGCGATAGGAAGAGGCCGGACATGCGAATTCGGAACAATTACAGACATACGGTAGCTGCCGCCGGATTCGGATATATTACACAAGCTATTGTCAATAATTTTGCGCCGCTGCTGTTTATTACTTTTCATGCGACCTACGGCATTTCTTTGGCGCGGATCGGACTCTTGGTGTCCGTCAACTTCGGCACGCAGTTGTTGGTGGATTTGTTTGCCGCCAAATTCGTGGACAAAATCGGCTACCGTGCGTCGGTCATCGCGGCGCATATCTTGGCCGCACTCGGTCTTGTGGGGTTGGGCATTTTGCCCGACCTCTTGCCGTCTGCGTATGCGGGGCTGTGTATCGCCGTCGTCGCCTATGCCGTGGGCGGCGGACTCATCGAGACGGTGATAAGCCCCGTTGTGGAAGCGTGTCCCTTTGCGCGCAAATCGGCGACCATGAGCTTACTGCACTCTTTCTATTGTTGGGGCTCGGTATTGGTCATCCTCGTTTCCACCCTTTTGTTTTGGGGGCTGGGAATAGACGTGTGGCGGATTGTCGCGTTTGCCTGGGCGGCCGTGCCGTTATGTAACGCCGTGTATTTTTGCTTTGTGCCCATAGAGTCGCTCACCGAAGAGGGAGAGGGTATGGGAATCGGCAAACTCCTCGCTACCAAAATCTTTTGGGTATTTGCACTCCTCATGGTGTGTGCGGGCGCCGCCGAGCTTGCGATAAGCCAGTGGGCGTCTGCGTTTGCCGAAACGGGTTTGCGCGTTCCCAAAGCGGTAGGCGACGTTGCGGGGCCGTGTCTTTTTGCCGTATTGATGGGCATAGCGCGGCTTATTTACGTCAAAATCGGCGGGCGGGTGCACTTACAGAAGTACATCGCGCTGTGTGCGCTGTTGTGCGTAGGCAGTTACTTGCTTGCCGCGCTTTCTCCGTGGGCGCCGCTGTCGCTTGTGGGATGCGCGCTGTGCGGTTTTTCGGTGGGTGTGATGTGGCCGGGGGTGTACAGCCTTTCGTCGCAGACTTGTCCCAAGGGCGGTACTGCCATGTTTGCGCTGTTGGCGCTGGCGGGCGATTGCGGTTGCACGGTGGGACCTACCGTCGTCGGGTTGGTATCGGGTGCGTTAGAAGACAATCTGAGTTGGGGACTCTTGGCGGCGGTGATATTTCCGCTGGTAATGCTCGTCGGCCTTTGGATGTTGCGCCGCATCACCGCACCGAAGGCGCTGTATCCGCAAGATAAATAAATCGGCGCGCGATTTTTGTCAAAAAAACAGCATAAAAACAGTTGTCGGATTCTGTAAAACGGTGTATACTATTGTGTACAATAGATACATATACCGTTTTTTTGCTTGCTTTCTCGGATAGACGGCAGTTTTGTGTTGCGAAAATCATGATCATCCCTAAGAATATACGAAAAGGAGGTTGCCGCATGATACGTTTTTTGCATAAGCACGGTGTAGCGTTGTTTTTTGCCGTAGCGTGTTTTTTGCTGGCAGTTTCTCTGGGATTTTCGGTGTATTCGTTTGCGCGGTTCGTATCGGCGGAAAACCCGCGCGACACGCAATCCGGCGTGGCAGGCATACAGTGCGAGTACGACGTAAACAACGGTACGTACGATTCGTTTATCAATGCGCCTTTTATATTACAGCTACCCGGGACTACGCGCCCCGTGCAGATGAACCCTTGGGCGGAATCGGTGATACGGCTACGGAACGGTGGTACGGCGGGATTGGCGTACGAGTACGGTTTTGTGTTTTATATGCCGCAGAAGTTCGCGGAAAAGATTATGTTTCAAATGGCGGAATTGCAAGACGGCGACTTCACTGCGGAGAGCACCGACGCCGTAGTGCGTGCAAGCGATATATTTCGTCTGAACGATGCGAGGACGGGCATCGTGAAAACCGAGACGACGTCGGACGGACAGACGATTCCCAATGACTATGCCGATTTGATTGCAAGCGGCGGCTTTTTGCGTGTGGATACGGAGAAGTCGTCGGTCGTGTTGCAGGAAAAAGCGGAACGCACCGCGTTTCGGCGCACGTACGGCACCTACGAGACCGTGTCGGGCGACGACGAATCGAGTCGGTTCGTTTGCCCGCTCACGTTTACCGATACCGACGATCTTATGTATTACCGTATAACGGTGAACATTACGCGCGAAGCCGACCGCTATATATTGCACGATAACGATACACATTACTTTTTGTTCCGATTGGTGTTGCGGGATTCGTTGAGCGACGTAGACACCGAGGGAGAAGGACAGCCTGCCGACGACATATTTGCGGCAACGTGGAATGTGGACGACTACTGGAAGCGCGACGCGGACGGAAACTATATACAGGCGTTGCAAATCCCCGAGCCGAGCGGCGATTACGAGTGCCGCTGGTTGCTTGCGGAAGATAAGAAAGTTCCGCCTCGTTTGCAACTGGCATTGCGGGGTACCGACGTTTGGCAAACCGTATCGGTGCGCAACTGCGTGGGCATAGGCAGTCCCTGCCGGATACATATAGTGTTTACGCAGACGATGTAAACGCCGAGCGGAAACGGAAAGGAAACATACAAGAGGAAACCAACGGGTGAAGAAATCGGCTCATCAACAATCCATGCGGTACGGAACTATGGCGGCGCTGTTTTTGGCGGCGGCGCTGTTTGTGCTGTCGTTTACCGCAGTGGGAACGGGAGCCAAGTACGTGACGGAAATCGGGGGAGGGTCCTTTGATTACGAAACCCAATCCCCGTGTATTGTAGATTCACAACAGGATTTATTCAACGCCATTCAAAGCGGATACGGCTATATCCAACTGGCGGAAAACCTAAAAGCACCTATTATCATGACGGGCGACGCGCTGGATCTACGGCGTGATTTGACCATAGACTTAAACGGCAACGAAATAGAACGGAATAACCGCGCGAGTCTTTTGAACGTACCGAGCGGGACTACGTTTACCGTCATCGATACGAAGGGCGGCGGCGGACTGTACAACCCCATAGGCAGCGTACTGACCGTAACGGGCGGCAACATGAACGTATACGGCGGCACGTTTGAAAGCGGCCCGCGTCCTTCGGAATACTACAGCACTTTGCAGGCGGAAAATTACACCGATCCGAGCGTAGGCACGGTAACGCAGGTGCAAACGGACGGTACGGCCGCTATCGCCACGCATATCATGCCGAGACTTCCCGTGCGCACGAGCGGGGCGGCGATGGGTAGCGGCAACATATATTTCGACAAAGATTTCACATACGATGGGAAAACGCTTATTAAGCGCGATACCTATTGCTATGTGGTGGTAGAGGGGTTAAGCAACGACAGCCTGGATTCGTACAACGTAACCGAGGCCGATTTTGCGTACACGTATTTTGTGGACGGCACCACGGGACTGCCGGTAGAAGAGGGGGCTTTCGGCGCACAGGAA
>CAMUPJ010000090.1 GCA_947090725.1 uncultured Clostridia bacterium | reverse complement strand
TCAAACGCATCGTTCTGCTCGGTGGTTGCCACAAAACTGTTACTCATTACCCTGTTTTCTCCTAATTTATATTTAACGTGTCGCTCCGCTGCACAAACAGAGCAACACGAAAACCATTGTATCTATCATAACATAAAAACCGCACTTTTTCAAGTATTTGCGACATGTTTTTCATAAACGCATCCCGTTTGCTCTATGCAAATTTTTTCCGAGACATTCTGTTTGTCCGCGGAGCCGATTGCGGAAGATGCCCGAACCATACAGCCCCTATGGAAAAAGCGATCATCGGTTACGGACAAAGTCCGTAGCATAATCGCTGATTTTGACCGCAAATTCACATAAGGCATACTTGATCGACTGCGGAAAATCTTTCTGCGCATACGCAAGATTATCCAACGACAAAGCCAGCGAAGTCAACAATACGGATAAGTACGTATCGGCAACGCTTCCTATTTTGGCGCTTTCGCTTGCGTAATCGGAGCACTTCACGCTCATCTTGAGCACAGCGTATTTTGCCGCCGTTTCGGTGATCTCCTTGGTATCGGTCTTCACGGAAATATCGTACAACGCATCAAATAATTCCTGCGGTCGCTTCAACATATTTTTCAGCACGTCGGCATTCTTTTTCGGTTTCTCCACCGCAATCTCCGCACAAGCAACCGAAAATACGGAAACGTGTTCCCCGCCCGCGCCCAAGCGCTCGCTCACCTTATCGGCATCCGATTTATCGGCGTAACACGCCGCAACAACCTTATAACTCGTTTGCCCGTAAATATATCCGGCGCCGCCCGACGCAACAACCGTTTCGGCACGAGACGAAGCTTCCGCGAGATCTCCGTACTCCCCCATCGATACAAACCAATATTCGCGGGCAGGCGTGACCAATTTCCCCGACGAGCGGGAAAACCATAGCACGACGCCGATCACGATCAGGGCGACCACAACGACAAATGCGATAATCCGCCCCCAATACACGTGACGGACAGTGTGTTTTTTCGTAATGATATACGGTTGGTTGTCTTGCATAATATTTCCTTTTATGATATAATCGTCTTAACTATTCCTATTCAGAACGAGGTGGCGATATGCAATACCACATACAAACCGGCCCGATTTGGGAGGTCTTTCAAAGCGACTGCGATTGCCCGCTTTGCGAAATTTTCGCAAAATGCGAAGAGCGTCAAGTAAGCCAATACCTCAACGAAGCGGTCATGGAACCGGAAGCCAGAATCGAGGTCAACAAATACGGTTTTTGCACAGAACACCTGCGCAAACTTTTCGCCGGCAAAAACAAACTGGGCTTGGCGCTGCAATTGCACACACGCATGCAAACCGTGCGTAGCGACGTACTGCCTGCCGCATCCTACAAGCAAGCCGTCAAACAAGCCGAAACGCTGGAAAAGACCATGGACACCTGCGTCATTTGTCGTTACCTCGAAGACCTCATGGAGCGATATGCCTATACCGTCGCACAGATGTTTGCCTACGAACCGGAATTCAAAACGGTTTTTGCCAAAAGCAACGGACTCTGTATGCCCCACTATGCGCTCTTGCTACGGCAATCCAAAGGAGCGGGAGCACAAGTCAAAGCGTACTTAAGCGAACTGTTTTATCTGCAAAACCGCACACTCGACCGTCGCTTGAACGAACTCGATCGCTTCACGCAAATGTTTGACTACCGCAATGCAGGCAGCGCCGTAAAACCCGACCCCGAAACGATTCCCACAGCAATCCGAAAACTGAAAGGGCGAATTCTGTAATCGCAACACACACCGTTATACGTACGGAAACACTATGAGAAATGCACCCCGAAAGTCGGATAAACTTTACGGAGTGCATTTATTCTATGGCAACGTTCTTTTTCGATTTCCGCCTTTATACCGTATAGGTTTTTCCCTCTTCGGCAACCGAAACCAGCGCCGAAGTCGAAACATACCGCAACGCGGGGTGCAAATGCGAGGCTATGACGGGAACCCCCGAAGTCTCGGCAAGACGGGTTGCCTCCGCAAGGGAAAGATGCGGCGCCGTGGAATTCTCCGGTTTGCCGCAATCCAGCAGCAGCAAGTCACTGCCCTTTACAAAAGAAGCCAACTGCGGACACAACGAGGTGTCTCCGCTGTAACAAAGCGTACGCGTCCCCGATTGCACTTTTACCGCATAGCTCTCGATAGGATGCTCCATACGCGCAAAGGATACATCCAATGTGCCTATATGTAAATTTTGCGGCAGAGAGACAAAACGAAAGCCGTCTAACAAAGCAAGAAATTTCCGTTGCGGGCAATCGGTATCGGGCAATATAAGATCCAATTGCAATCCGTGCGCTTGCAGATAATAGGAAAACGGCAATAAATCGCAAATATGGTCGTTATGCAAATGACTGAGAACAATTGCACAAATCTTTTCGGGCGCCATATATTTTTGCAACCGTGAAAATGCGCCGCTGCCGAAGTCAAGCACGACAGCGGTATCTTCGCTCTGCACAAGGTACGACGACGTGCCGCCGCCCGCCGCCGCATAAGGGCCGTATTTACCTAAAACCGTAAGTTTCATTGCATTGTTTCCTCCTGCTTTGCAATGGTCGAATGGATGGAAATATTATACATAAAATGCACGCAAATTTTCATTTCACATTTTTTTGACTTTGTCAATACTTTTCACCGAAATTTTATCATAAATATTTTCGAATAGCTATTGATTTTCCCGCCAAATTCGGCTATACTATTAGAGAAGGAAACGAACTTCCTTTTCCTGCGATGTGCGCGAGATACACATAATGTTTAACCACAGAATTGTAAAGGGATTGCTTGTATCTGCGAAACATGTCGGGCCGCAACCGCGGACACAGTCCGAGTAACGGTTTTCCTCCCTCGACGGAGCAAACAGCGGAAGACAGACGGCGCAATCGGCTTGCCCACCTGCCTATCGGCGGGTTAAGATTACTGTATCGGCGGCATTGCGGGTTCTTTTGAAAATTCGCCCATAGCGGGCATTGTCGCGATTCTCTCAAGGGATCGCGACTTTTTTGTTATCTCAGTTCTCGAAAAAACGCGACGATTCCCGCGCACAATCCTTCGTCGCCGCAATCGCCTAAAAACCGACGGATATATTCTTTTTCGAATTTCTCCATAGATTCGCCACGCAATTTGGCAAGACGCGCTTCGGTAAGATAAACCTCTTCCGGCTCGGCTATTTCGGCAAGCGTGGGAATGGCCGCCGCGGCTTTTTCCGTTTTACCCGAAAGAATATAACAATCGATCAAAGCAAAAAGAATCACGTCGTCTTCCTTGAGCGTAAAGGCAGTGGCCAAAAAACGCTCGGCGCGCGCATACCGCTTTTCGGCGGCAAGCAAAAGTCCTATTGCATAAAAATAGTATGCACCGCCGTCCTTACGCAACGCCTTACCGTATTTTTTGGCCGTTCCTTTGTCTCCCGCACTCAGATATGCCTTGACCAGAAGCCCGCGATATTTGGGCGTATCCGTGACGTGATGCACAAGATACGCATAATCGGCAATCGCTTCTTCATAGGCTTCGATTCGCATATAGGCATCGGCACGCACGCTGTAACCGTATTCGGCATGCGGATGCAGATCGATATAGCGCGTCGCCCACCTGACGACGTTTTTGTAATTGCACAAACGCCCGTCCAACTCAATCAGGCGTTCCAACGTAACGGAATAATCGGGATTTGCATCGTACGCTCGGATCATATCGACATAAGCCGCAGCCAAGTGATTGTCGGCCAAGTGAATCCCCGCACGGATACAATAATAATCTTCTCCGGCGCTTCCATCCAGCAAATACGCATCCAGTACCCTAAGCGCTTCTTCATTCTTACCGAGATGCGACAAACACACCGCCTTATCCAGCATCGACTCATTGAGTTTGTACACGTCGATAAGCACATCCAAGTCGGCAATCGCTTTTTCGTACTCTTCGCATTCCATAAATATTTCACTGCGCATCAGATACGCGGAGGGATCCTGCGGGCGAACCGTCACCATTTTTTGCGCCACGGAAAGCGCCTGCACATAATCTTTTTCCTCTCTGTAAATGCGAATCAGATTTACATACGCCATATTGTTGAACATATCGGAACAATTCAGAGCTTCCTCATACAAAGCGATTTCTTCCGATCGCCTTCCCAGCGTATGGTAAATACCCGCGGCATTTTCATACAGTGCCCGGGCATGATTGCGAAAATCCGTTTCGACTTCATGCGCATGCCCGATGGCAATAGCTTGTAGGTAATCCGCAAGCGCTTCTTCATATTGCTCGGCTACGTGATAGGAATACCCACGCCGCGAATACGCCTGAAACAAAGTCGCAATATCGATCGTCTTTGCCCCGATCACCGAGCTGTATTTCGCGATCGCATTCTCCGTTTCGCTTTTCTTCGGATCGGCGACATACAAATCTTCCGTCGGCACGTCAAACACAAACGCAACGGTTGCGTTCCGATTGACTTTCCGCGACGGCTTGATCAGAGCAAAGTCGCAAAGGATTCCTTTCGCTTTGCCGTCGGCGCCTATTCCGACATAACATGCGTACGTCGCCTCTCCCCGGTCCGCCGCAAAAACAGGAAGACGTATTCCGCGTATCGTACAGACTTGCGCGCCGTTCCCGCTCATATCCAACATTCCGTCCAGCGGATGAAAGGCGTTTGCGGCTTTTCGCGCCAATTGCGAAAAATCCTCAAATGTCGCCGCATCGCACATCGCTCCCCATCCGTTTTCGATACGCACTCCCGCTATGCCGTCGTCCGCAAGTAGCTTGAGTACGTCTCGCTCCTCACACAATGCCAGCCGCCACTCCTTGGCGGAGGCCAAACCGCCGCAATCCAATCCCGCAAAAGCAATGCGTTGCTCTTTGGCAACAGACAACGTATAAGCAAACGGTCGCGCCGTGCCTGCGGAAAACTCGGCAAGAAACGGCTTGACGTCGCGCAAACGGTACGGATCAAAAAAACAGATGCGACCGGTCGGAAGCGGGATTTCCTCCAACCACAGCGGTTGCAATTTACATTTTCCCACGGCATTATACGAAAGAACGGCGGAATAGTCGATTTCGCCGTACAATCTGTATTTTGGAATATGAAACGCCTTTTTCATACGCTATGCGGAAAAGAAGCGACGGAATCTCCGCATCGCTTCCGCCGTACTTTGGCAGTCGTTGAATGCCGTAAGCCGGAAAAATCCCTCTCCGTTGCGACCGAATCCCGCACCGGGCGTCCCCACAACATTTGCCTTGGCAAGCAACCGATCGAAAAATTCCCAACTGTCCATACCGCATTTTAGCCAAATATACGGCGCATTGATTCCGCCGGTATGATAGATATGCATGTCGGTAAGAGTGTCGGAAATCAAAGCGGCATTTTGCTTATATACAGCGACGTTTTGCGCACATTGCGCCATGCCCTCCTCTCCGAATACCGCTTCGGCCATGCGCTGTACTGCGTACGAAACGCCGTTAAACTTGGTAGACTGACGGCGAAGCCACATTTTGTTGAGATTTCCCAAAGCGTGCGGCACGATCGTATATCCGCAACGTGTGCCGGTAAAACCCGCTGTTTTGCTGAGGGAGCAAAACTCGACGGCGCAACGTTCCGCGCCCTCTATTTCGTAGACGGACCGCGGCAATCGAGCATCGCCGACAAAAAATTCATATGCCGCATCGAAAAGAATCACGGCGCCGCAATCGAGCGCATAATCCACCCACGCCTTTAATCCCGCACGGTCATACACGGCGCCGGTAGGATTGTTCGGAGAACAGATATAGATCAGATCCACTCTACGGCTCTCGTCGGGCAACGGTAAAAATCCGTTTGCTTCGGTAGCGTCGGCGTATACGATTTTTCGGCCTTGCATCAGATTGGTATCCACGTATACGGGATATACGGGATCGGGAACAAGCACCGTGCAATCGCTATCGAACAAATCCAATATATTGCCGATATCCGATTTTGCGCCGTCGCTGACAAACACTTCGTCTTCGGACAAAGCAATACCGCGTCGGGCATAGTATTCCGCAATCGCCCGCGTCAGAAACGAATAGCCCCGATACGGTCCGTATCCGCGAAACGTATCCGACTGCCCCAATTCCCGCACGGCACGTACGCCGGCATCCACTACGGCGGGCGGAAGCGGCAGCGTCACGTCGCCGATTCCCAACTTAATTACCGATTTCTCCGGATACTTCTTTTTGTATGCGGCAACGCGGTTCTCCACTTCCGCAAACAAATAGCTGTCCTGTATTTCGTCGAAGTGACGGTTTATTTTCAAAATATTCTCTCCCGTCTCATTACGCGTTCTTCTCGCGATTGCGAAGCGACATGGCTATAAACTCCACGAACAACGGATGCGGCCGATGCGGGCGCGACTTGAATTCGGGATGGTACTGCACGCCCAGATGGAATTTTTTTCCGGGAATCTCCACCGCCTCGACAAGCGTTTCGTCGGGACTGGTTCCGCAAATACACAATCCCAACTCGGCAAACTTCTCGCGGTAATTGTTATTGAACTCGTATCTGTGACGATGCCGCTCCATAACCGAAGGATTACCGTACGCACGGCGCAAAATCGTACCGTCTTTTATGACGCATTCGTAGGCGCCCAACCGCATACTGCCCCCCGTATTTTCATAACCGATTTGGCCTTCCATTATATCAATAACTTTGTTCTGCGAATTGATATCGAATTCGCGGCTGTTGGCATCGGCAAAGCCCGCAACGTGACGGGCAAAATCAATTACCGCAATCTGCATTCCCAAACAGATTCCGAAATACGGCACGTCGTTTTCGCGGCAATACCGAGCGGCGCTGATCATTCCTTCGATACCGCGATCGCCAAACCCGCCGGGCACGATAATTCCGTCGCATCCGCCCAATAACTTTTTCGCCGTTTGTTGCGTGATCTGTTCGGAGTCTATCCACTTCAAATCGATTTTGGCGCCGTTCTCGATACCTGCATGCGTAAGCGCTTCCACAATGGAAAGATACGTATCGTACATCTGCACGTATTTCCCCACAAGTCCTATCGTAACGACTTTCGTACGGGAATGCGCTTTGCGAAGCATTTCCTGCCATACGGAAAGATCGGGCGGATTGTCGTTCAGTCCCAACTCACGCGAAACGATCTCGGAAAATCCGCTTTCTTCCAGCATAATCGGCGCTTCGTACAAAATGGGAACGTCACGGTTCTCTATCACGCAATCGGGCGATACGTTGCAAAACAACGAAATCTTGCGGCGCGCCGACTCGTCCAGCGGACGGTTGCAACGAAGCACGATCAGATTGGGCGTAATACCGAGACTCTGCAATTCCTTTACGCTGTGTTGCGTGGGCTTTGTCTTCATTTCCCCGCTCGAGCTGATGACCGGCGCCAAGGTAACGTGAATAAACAGGCAATTCTCCCGTCCCGCTTCGTTGGCCACCTGCCGTATCGCTTCCAAAAACGGCAAACTTTCGATATCGCCGGTAGTGCCGCCGATCTCGGTAATCACCACGTC
>CAMUPJ010000089.1 GCA_947090725.1 uncultured Clostridia bacterium | reverse complement strand
CGGACAAACCGCGGCGGAAGTCATCTATTCGCGCGCCGATGCCGAAAAAGAGTTTATGGGGCTTACCGCGTTTAAGGGAGATAAGCCGCATTTACAAGACGCCGTAATAGCAAAAAATTATTTGAACGAAAAAGAGCTTCGCGCTTTGGGACAAATTGTTTCCGGCTATTTGGATTTTGCCGAGCGTCAAGCCGAGCGCGAACAACCTATGACTATGGCGGATTGGTCGGCACATCTTGATAGAATACTTACCATGGGCGGTGAAAAACTATTGCAAGGCGCAGGGGCTGTAAGTCATGAGCAAGCAATAGATAAAGCAAAAGACGAATACAAAAAATATCAAGCGCGTACACTCTCCGATGTGGAGCAAGCATATCTCGATTGTATTGAAGAACTTGCGACCAAAACAAAGAAAAAGAATTAAATACAACAAAAGCCGCGGGAATTCCCGCGGCTTTCGCTATGTCCGTTTGTGTCATGCCGCTTTGTAAAATTGCTTCTGCTAATCTTGCTTGGATTTTTTCTAAGGTAATCATATAAAAGATCCCGTTTTCATTCGTCGAATCCGAATAATTCGTTGGGCGTTATGTGCAGACGCTTACATAAAAATACGATCTTATCGTAATCCAATTGGATTTTACCCGACTCGTATTCGCTGTAGTCGGGTTGATATTTGTGCAGTTCTTTTGCCAATTGTTCTTGCGTGAGTCCCATTGCGGTTCTTGCCGCGCGAAGATTTTCTCCTACGGTTTGCGCAATATTATGTTGTGTAAATGAATTGTTCACTTTTCTTAATTCCGATCATCGGTTCGCCCGAGAAGATAGTCAATACTTACTTTGAAATATTCCGCCAATGCTTTCAGATAATCCAGGGAGGGAAGCGTCTTTTTATTTTGCCATTCGTAAAAGAAATTTTTGCTAAAAGGCATGCGGTTGGAGATTTGGGAATAGTTTGTATGTTTTTCTTTTGTAAGCTCGGCGATTCGCGTATGAAATGTAGCATGTGAATCGCTTGCATAAAAATCATTGACTTCGGTTTCTCCCAAAAGATAAGGGAGTGAAACCTTGAGATAATCGGCGATTTTCATGAGCGGCCGCAAACTGGGAATGATTCCGTAAATGACCGCATTGGAAATAACGGGAGGGCTGATGCCCACGCGTCTTGCAAAAATGTCTTTCTTACACTCCTGTTCTTCGAGAATTTCTATCATGCGGGATTGAAATTCAGAGGAGGTTCTATTTGGTGTGTCAACTGGAATTTTAGGCATAATATGCTTTTTGTTTAATTCCGATCATCGGTTCGTCCGAGAAGGTAATCGATACATGCTTGTTTTAGTCTATAATGCAAAGAATATCGTTTGCATCTACGTCGAGAATTTTGCAAAGATTGGCAAAGGTATCTAACGCGGGCATAGACCGACCGGAAATATACTGAGCTACAGTAGGTGCAGAAATGCCCAATCGGCGACTGATTTCCACTTGGGTCATGCCACTGGTGCGAATAGCTTCCGTCAACCTTGTCCGAATTTCTGAGAGTGTGACCATATTCGATACCTTACTTTTAATTTGATAGGTGCTTTTTGGTATTCTAATTTATAACGAATCAGTAATACAAAGAATATCATTTGTGTCTACGTCGAGAATCTTGCAAAGGTTAGCAAACGTATCTAAAGCGGGGAATTTATCCCCCTTTACATAATGTGAGACAGTAGGTTGAGAGACTCCCAATTGTATAGCCAATTCTGTTTGCGTTATGCTGCTTTGCAAGATTGCTTCGCGTAACTTAACTTGAATTTTTTCCAAGGTAATCATTTCATTCAATCTCAAACAATTCGTTTGCTTCTATATCGAAAGTGTAGAGTAGGTTATATATATCAAAAATGCTCGGTTCGCGGCGTCCCTGCTCCCAATTGGCATACGTGCTTTCGGGGACGCCCAATTTTTTTGCAAACTCTTTTTGAGAAAGATCGGTTTCTTCCCGTAACTGTTTCAAGTGTTTGGCAAAGCGCGCAATCAATGTCCCCGTGTATTGCGCTTTCTCTGCTTCTATTAAAGTTTGCAAGTTTTTATTCATAGCGAATCCTTGTTATATTCGTTCAGACAAAGAATATCAGCGGGATCAACGTCCATTACGGCAATCAATTTTGCCAGAGTGTCGATAGCAGGCATTTTTTTACCATGAATATAGCAAGATATTTGTGTGCGTTGTACGCCGACACATTCTGCTAGTTTTGCTTGCGTCATGCCGCTTTGTAAGATCGCTTCGCGTAGTTTTGTTTGGATTTTTGCGAGAGTAATCATAAAATAATTATTACCTAATGGATACAAAAAAACTTGACATGTATCTGTTAGATACATATAATTTTAATTGGAATTATATTCATTTAAGCAGAGAATATCGGCAGGGTCGAGGTCTAATACAGCAATTAGATTGGCAAAAGTATCAATTGCGGGCATTTTTTTGCCGTGGATATAACAGGATATTTGTGGATGTTTTACTCCGACAAGTTCTCCTAATTTAGTTTGTGTATATCCACTATGTTTTATGGCTTCAGCTAATTTTGCTTGAATTTTAGTTATAGCAATCATACAAAATACCTCCCTATATAATATATATCCAATAGATACATTTTTCTTGCATTGTATCTTTTGGATACAGTGCAAGAATAGATTTGTTTTTATTAGTATGCAGAAAAAATCATTGCGAACGGAAAAAGAATGGATGGACGGATGGACGAGTATCTTTCTGAACATCGAAATGAACAAGGTGGCAGAGGAGTACGTGGTGCTGGGGCGGTTGCGGCCGGGGGATTCGGCGAAGCGGGACGACGTTTTCAGAGACCTGGGGTTGCAGGATTGCGATTTCCGCACGTTGCCCGAAGACTATGAGGGAGACGTTCTCGACGCCGAAGGGAAGGTATGGGAGCGGGACGTCGATGAATATTTTCGACGGCGGTACTATAATTTCGCGATGAGCTGTATTTTCGACGAAGCGCCCATGACGGAAAAAGACTTCGGCGACGACAAAATGTTTTTCTTTTGCGACGAGATGCGGGCGTATATCGACGGATGCTTTCCGCTGTTTTTGGAAGTGCTTTCGCAAGACGTGGCGTGCGATGCGTTTTCGCTTGCGTTGCCGATGCCCGTGGGGATTCTCCGCGCGGGAAAAAACCGCATGGCGAAATTCCTTGCCGACGTATATCTGCAAGGAATGCGCAAGGGGCAAAACGTGACGAAGTGGTTTGCGGGCGCGCTATACGTTCCGCCGCAGGTGCAGGCGTTGGTGCGCACGCAAGGCAAGAAAATTCTGTTGGCGTGCGACGACGTGCAGAGCGTAGAATACAAGTTGGCGCTGCTGTCGGTAGTCATGTTTCTTTCGGCCGAAAACACGGCGCTGTACGACGTAAAGTGCGAAAAACTGTACGCGCGTCTTTGCGGCGAGAAGAATGCGAAAAACGGTTGACAGTATTGCGCGGGTATGGTACAATAACGGTACCAAAAGGGAGTAGTTCTTCGGACGGATCGTCAACATCATGCCGCACGGATCGCGGCTGGCGCCGTCGCCTTTACGAAAAGGTAATGAGACTTTTGTCATTTTTTAATGGCAGAAGTCTTTTTTTGTTCCCTATGGACGAAAAGGCATTTGCCCGAAAAACGCGGCATACACTTGTGAGAGAAGGAGAAGAAGCATGAACGCCGAAAAATTGACCCGAGAAGAAGCGATTGCCGAATTCGACGCCCAACCCGAGTCGGGGCTGGATGCGGCGCGCGTCGTCGCCCATGCCGAGAAGTGGGGCGCCAACCGTCTGACGGTGAAAAAGCCGAAGTCGCTGGTGCGTCGTGTGCTCGAGGGGCTTACCGAGCCGATGATGATCATTTTGCTGGTGGCGCTTGCCATTACCGTGACCGTCAATATTATCAAAGTGACGCGCGGGGCAACGTTTGATTATATAGAATGTATCGGGATTGTGGCGGCGATTGTGATCAGTACCGCCATAACGGTGATCATGGAGGGACGGAGTCTCAAGGCGTTTGACGCTCTCAAGCGCATGGGCGAGGACGTGCTGGTCAAAGTGCGGCGAAACGGCGCGATAGAGAAGATCAAGCAGAGCGAACTGGTGGTGGGCGACGTCGTGTACTTCGAGACGGGCGACAAGATTCCCGTAGACTGTCGACTTCTCACGGCCGAAGGGTTTTCGGTAGACGAATCTCCGCTCACCGGCGAAAGTCATCCCGTACGCAAAAACGCCGCCGAAGTCTACAAAGACAGGGCGGTGCCGCTGGCCGAACGCAAGAACATGGTGTACGGCGGTTGTTACGTGACGGCAGGCAACGCGTCGGCGGTGGTGTCGGCGGTGGGCGACGGCACCGAGATCGGGCAGATCGCCAAATCGCTCAGCGGCATAAAAACGCAACTTACCCCGCTGCAACACAAGCTTGACAAGCTCGGCAAGATCATTACCGTAATCGGTGCGGCGGCGGCCGCGCTTGTATTCGTCATTCGGTTGGTCACGTTGTTTGTCACGCATGCGGTGAGCTTCGAGAACATCGAGGAAATTTTCATTACCAGCATCGTGCTGATCGTGGCGTCGGTACCCGAAGGACTGCCTACCATCGTGGCGGTGTCGCTGGCGCTCAACGTGATCAAAATGGCAAAACAAAACGCCCTCGTCAAAAAGATGGTGGCGTGCGAAACGGTGGGATGTATCAGTGTGATCTGTTCCGATAAGACGGGCACATTGACCGAAAACAAAATGACGGTGGGGGAAGTGTACGCCGCGGGCAAGACGCTTCGGCCCGAAAAAGTGACCGACCGTTGGCTTTTGGATAATTTCTGTCTCAACAGCACCGCCAATCTCGGGCAGGACGAGCAGGGCAAAGAGATTTTTGTGGGCAATCCCACCGAATGCGCGCTCTTGAAGGCGTACGGTATGACGGGCGGAGAGGCATATTCCGTCGTGCGGGCGCGCGCCGAAATCGTGCACCGTTACGCGTTTTCCAGCGAAGAGAAAAAAATGACCACCGTCGTACAGCGGGAAGGCAAGACGGTGGCGTTTGTCAAGGGGGCGCCCGAAAAGGTGCTGGCTATGTGCGAAATGTCGGCGCAAGACCGGCACGCCGTCGAGCGCGACCTGGCCGCCTATGAGGCGCAGGCCAAGCGGGTGATCGCATTTGCGCACGGCACGGTATCGGGGCGCCCCGACTACGAGCGGGAACGCGGCTCGGTAGAGCGCAATCTTTTGTTCGACGGGTTTGCCGTGATCAGCGATCCGGTGCGCAAAGAGGTATATGCCGCAGTGGACGAGTGCCGCCGCGCGGGTGTGGGCATCAAGATGCTGACGGGCGATAATGCGGTCACCGCCCGTGCCATTGCCATGGAACTGCGGATTGCCGAACGGGACGATCAGGTGTTCACGGCAGCGCAAATCGAGGAGATGTCCGACGCCGAGCTGTACCGCCGCTTGCCGGATATCTGCGTGGTGGCGCGCTCTACGCCGCAGACCAAACTGCGCATCGTAAACGCGCTGATGGCGATGGGCGAAGTGGTGGCGGTAACGGGCGACGGGATCAACGACGCGCCCGCCATCAAAAATGCCGACATCGGAATCGCCATGGGGATCACGGGTACCGAGGTCAGCAAAGAGGCCAGCGACATCGTGCTTCTCGACGACAGCTTTTCCACCATCGTCAAGAGCGTACAGTGGGGACGGGGCATCTACGAGAACTTTCAGCGGTTCATTCTCTTTCAGCTTACCGTCAATATCTCCGCGGTATTGCTCACCGTGATTTTCTCGCTCATTCCCGGCGGAGAGCCGCCGTTCAACGCCCTCGAACTTTTGTGGGTGAATCTGATTATGGACGGGCCGCCCGCGCTCAGTCTCGGACTCGCGGTGGGGGGATCGGAACTGATGGATCGCAAACCCACGCGCAGAGACAGCGGCATCGTGACCAAAACCATGTTGTTGCGTATTCTGATGAACGGTCTGTTTGTGACGGGCATGTTGCTCTCGCAGGCGGTTGTCAACTTTCTCCGTGTGCCGGGCGGTATGGAAAAATCGGTGATGTTTACCGCGTTCGTGCTCTTTCAACTCTTCAATGCCGTCAACGCCCGCGAGCTCGGTTCGCGCAGTGTCTTTGCGGGGCTAAAGTACAATCGCATCATGTGGGTCGTCATGGCGATCACATTTGGATTGCAGATACTGATTACACAGTTCGGCTCGGTTGTGTTCGACGTGGCGCCTCTCGATCTCCTCACTTGGATCAAGGTGTTGGGCTTTACCGTCACCATCGTGGTCTTCAACGAACTGTACAAACTGATCGTGCGCTTATGTAAGCGCAAACGAAGCAGGGCATAGGGTTTATTCGCCGTAAAGCGCGATGATGGTTACTCCCAATGCTTCGGCGATGGCTTTGAGTTCTATATCGGTAAGAAAACGCTGTCCGCTCTCTATGCGCTGGATGGCGTTTTTATCTACGTCTATGCCCATCAGTTGCAATTTCTCCGCCAAGATCCGTTGCGACATCTTGGGTACGGCGTTTTTGCGTATTTTGTAAATCTGTTCGCCGCATAAATTGTTTCTGCCGCTTTCCGTTTTGTTCTTAAACATACTGCCCGCTCGTTTAACCCCTTTTTGCAATTTGACATTCAGTGCTTGACAAATTCTATTTTATGCGGTAGAATGAAAAAAATGACATTCACAGAATGTCAAATCTGAAAAGAGGCGCTATTTGCGGAAAATAGCATTGCGAGGACGTTTTGGGGTGACGGCAAACCACGGAAAAGATATGCGGATTGCAAACGGAGTGCTGACAAAGTACTGCGGTTCTTCCGTTGCCGACGCCGAGATTCGCGTGCCTGTCGGCGTAAAAAGCATAGGGGAGTACGCTTTTTACGATTGCGACGCGGTAGCGGCAATCGTGATGCCGGAAGGTCTTACGGAACTGGGCGACAGCGCTTTTTGGGATTGCGCCAAGCTGAAACGTGTGAGGTTGCCGCAAGGGTTGCAAAAGATAGGGAACTGGACTTTTGCGGGTTGCGCCAGACTTTCCCGCGTGGAGATTCCCGACAGTGTGACGCATATCGGCAATAACGCTTTTCGCAACTGCACGCGCATAGGAAGCATCACCGTTCCCGAAAACGTGACGGTGATCGAGCGGGAAACGTTTTATAATTGCAACGGACTGTGGAGCGTGACGCTGGGCAATCGGATACGATCGATCGAAGAAGCGGCGTTTTGCAATTGCGCCAACCTGTGGAAATTAAAACTCCCCGACGGATTGCAAACTGTCGGGGAATGCGCTTTCGGATTCTGTTCGGGGCTTTCGGAAATCGTTTTGCCGCGCACAATAGAGCATATCGGCAAAAACGCGTTTGCCGGTTGTGCAAGTCTGTTGCACGTGTGGTGCGAGGCCGAAGCGCTTCCCAAAGATTGGGACGGCGAATGGAATGCATATTGCGACGCCGAGGTGCATTGGGGCGGCACCTGGAAGTTTGCGGACGGCGTGCCCGCGGTAATTTCGGAACCGTGCAA
>CAMUPJ010000088.1 GCA_947090725.1 uncultured Clostridia bacterium | reverse complement strand
CGGAGCCGAACGGCGCCATCCTCGGCGAAGTGGTCTACACTTCCTCCAATGATGCGGTGGCAACCGTAGCGAACGGTACGGTAACGGCTGTGGCCGAAGGCAGTGCCACGATCACCGTTACGTGCGGCAGTTTCAGCAAAGAAGTGACGGTAACCGTAACGAAGGCAACGAGCGGTGACAACAGCGGCGATAACGGAAATAACGGAAATAACGGCGGCGACAATACCGAAAACAAAAGCGACAAGAAGAAGTGCGGATCCGACGTGGGCGCAACCGCAGGCGCGGCGGCAGTGCTTCTGCTGTGCGGCGCAGTCGTACTCGCAGTTCGTAAAAAACAGTCGGTAAAATAAGAACCGAAAAAACGTATTCCATAGCAAAAAAACCGAACGGACGATATTCCGTTCGGTTTTTTGCATGCGTTTCTTTTGTGAATTATTTGCCGGGTTTGCTTACGTAGGGTTCAGAGTGAGGGGTGTTTGGCTCGTTCGTATTTTTCGCGGGTGGCGTTGCCGCCGCGCAAGTGTCTTTCGCTTAAGTTGAGGTCGAGTATTTCTTTTACCTTTATGTACAGCTCGGCGTCGATATCGCGAAGCCGCTCGGTAACGTCTTTGTGTACGGTGCTTTTGCTTACGCCGAATTTTTCTCCGGCGGCGCGTACGGTATCGCCGGTGGCCGCAATGTGCTCTCCCAGCATCCGCGTGCGCGTTTCGATATAAGTTTTCATAGCGCTACCTCTTTGTTTTCGTCGTACTAAAAAGATATGCTATGAATCGACAAGATATGCCATTTTTCTTACGGCGGCGTATAGGGGTGCGTATGGGGCACTACGCCGGACGAATTACGGGTTCTTGTCCGTATTACGTTCCATTCGGTTCTTTCCAAAGGTTGTTGCGCTCGGGGTGGGTGATAGCGGAAATCATGCGGTCGCGGGCGATGGGAACGTCTTTGCGGATAGAGGCGATGAGGTTTTTGATATATTCGCGCTGGGTGTGGTGATTGGCGGGGCAGGGATTGTGCACTACGGGCAGTTGCATGTCGCGGGCGAGCGCTACGACGTCGGCTTCGTCGGTGTACACAAGCGGACGGATCACGGTGATACCGCTTCGGCTCATGTATGCTTTGGGCGCAAAGGTGGAAAGCCGTCCCTCGTAAAACAGAGAGAGCAAGAAGGTTTCGGCGAGGTCGTCGGCGTGATGCCCGAGTGCGAGCTTATTGTATCCGATTTTTTGCATGGTGGTCGCCAAAGCGCCTCGGCGCATCTTCGAGCACAGCGAGCAGGGATTTTTCTCTTTGCGAACGTGAAAAATAATATCGCCGATATCCGTTTTTTCGAGATGATAGGGAACTTCGAGCGCGTCGCAGAACGCCTGTACGGGGGTAAAGTCCGCCCCCAGTCCCATGTCGATCGTGACGGCGCACAGTTCGAATTTTTCGGGGGAAAAGCGCTTAAAAGCCGCGAGAGCGGCCAGCAGCACCAAACTGTCTTTGCCGCCCGAGACGCCCACTGCCACGCGGTCGCCGTCTTCTATGAGCGCAAGTTCCGAGCAGGCCTTGCGCAAAGTGGAAAGTATCGTTTGCATGTCCATGCTCTCAGTATACAACGTCCGTCGGCTTTTTGGCAAGCGAGCGAAATGAAAAACCCTTGCGCAAACAGTTGACTTTTTGACTGCACCTACCTTATAATAGTAAAGCAACAATTTTAATGAAGGAAAATCTGTCATGAAAAGAACGTATCAACCCAAAAAGCGTGCGCAAAACAAAGTGCATGGATTCCGTAACCGTATGAAGACGAAAGCCGGTCGCAACGTGCTCAGCCGCCGCAGAAGAAAGGGCCGTGCGCATATCACTCCCAAGCCGCTGGGCAGCAACTGATTTTTTGGAATAACGGTGAAATAGAAAGAGTCATTGCCTGCGCGATGGCTCTTTGTGTGCTAAAACGGCGCAGTCGCGCATCCTGCGCGACGGAATAGGAGTGCGATGCTCGAGAAGCGATACAGACTCACGAAGAGAGGTTCTTTTTCGTACGTATACCGCAAGGGAGAGTCGCGTTCCGTAGCGGCGCTCCGTATAACGTACGTGCGGAGCAAGGGCCTGCCGAAAGTCGGGATCAGCGTACCCAATACGGTGGGCAAAGCCGTCGTACGCAACAAGGTCCGTCGGCGCATTCGTGCTACGCTTCGTCCGCTGATGCCTTCCGTCCGTTCGGCGCAAATCGTGATCTCCGCGCGCAAAGGCGCCGAAGAGATGAATTATGCGCAAATCGAAAGCGCGGTCTGCGAATTACTCGGCAAGGTCGGCTTGTATGAGAAAAAAGAAGATAACGGTGTGGCGCGTCATTAAATATATCGTCACGTTCCGATGGCTTTGCGAAGGGCTGATACTTTTTTATAAGAAATGTATTTCGCCGCTTTTGCCCGACGTGTGCATGTATTACCCCAGTTGTTCGTCGTATATGCTGGAGGCGATTCGTAAATTCGGCGTGCTCCGCGGTATCGCAATGGGCACTCGGCGCATTTGGCGTTGTTCGCCTTGGGGCGAGGGAGGATTCGATCCCGTGCCCGACAATCCAAAAGGAGATATGAAATGGCTTTTCTGATTTCCGCCGTTGCGGATCTCATGCACAACCCCGGCGGTTTGTGGGAAATCCTGATTCTCAGAGTTTTCAAGTTTATCGGCAACTACGGTTGGCGTATCCTTTTCTTTACCGTGTGTCTCAAACTCTTGTTGTTGCCGCTCGATTTGTACCAGCGGTTCAAGATGCGCAAGAATCAGCTCATTACCGAGCGGATCAAACCGCAGCTCGAGAAACTGCAACAGCAGTACGCCGGCGATCGCACGACGCTTTCGCAAAAGCAAATGCAATTGCAGCGCCAAGAAGGATTCAGCTATTTTTCCAGCTGTTTGCCCATGATCGTGACATTGGTGATATTCTTTTATCTGTTTGCCGGACTCAATAATATTTCGCGGTTTAAGAACTTACAGCAGTACGTGGAATTATACGACGCGTATACCGCGGTAGAAACGGTGGAACGCAGTCAACCCTTTGCCTACGAAGGACTGGACGAAGCGCTTTCGTACAATCAGATGGAAGCGGAAAAAACGGAGTTGGAGGCGTTACAGCCGGCGGAGAGCGATTACAAAGACGCCAACGGCGATTGGGGCGGAGAAAAAGGCGGCGAGTCGGAATACAATGCGGCGCGTGCCGCTTGGGGAGAAGCGTATCAGGCGCGCGTTACTTTACTGACGGCGGCGATGAACGCCGACTACGACACCGTCATCAAGCCCAAGGCGCAGGATGCGGCGGTAGAACGGTACGGGCAGGTGCAGGAATCGTTCCTGTGGGTAAGCAACATCTGGTCGCCCGACGTGCCGTGGAAAAAAGCCATCCTTTCGTACAGCCAATTCAAGACGAATATATCCGGCTACAGCAGCTACGGAAAAGCCACCAAAAAGCTGAAGATGGACAAGACGAAAATCGGGCAAGACGAATTCAGCGATATGATCAGCGAAACCAAGTATAATATGGTGACGGAGAAGCTCCGTACGGACAAGCATTACAACAAAGTCAACGGATTTCTCATTTTGCCCATTCTCTCGGTCGGACTCAGCTTTTTGAGTCAGTTTATCACCAGCAGATTGCAGAAGCGTTCGGGACAAGCCGCGCCGGAAGGCGGTATGGCGGGAAGCATGAAAATGATGATGATTATCATGCCCCTGATGATGGGTGCGTTTGCGCTCAGTTACACGGCCATGTTTACGCTGTACATCGTTGTCAACTCGGGGATGACGATTCTCATTAACGTGCTGACCACGCTGGGTATGGAAGGCAGGTCGAAGAGAAACGACAAAATGCGCACGACGGGGATTCAGAAGTACGGACGTCCCGATCCCAATGATTTATAAGCAAGGAGTGAAGATATGGAAAAGGTAGCGGAATTTACCGGAAAAAAAGTGCAGGACGCGGTAGACGAAGGACTCAAGACATTGGGCATCACGCTGGACGATGCCGATATCAAAATCATTTCCAACGGCGGGCTTTTCAAGAAAGCCAAAGTGCTCATCACGTATGACGACGGATTGACCGAAGAGCAAGCCGCCGCAAAAGCCGCCGCCGAGCAGGCAAAGGCGGAAGCGCAAAAGAAGGCGCAAGCGCCTGTAATGAGCAAGCCAGAGAAAGCCAAGAAGTCGGAGCAAGCCGCCCCGCCCGAAGACGAACCGCATTGGGGTTCGGCGCCCATCAAACGCGAACCGTCTATGGCCTCCAATTTCGGTAAGGGGAAGGAAAAACCCGCGGCGCAGGAGCAGAATAAGAACGGCGAAGAGCACGCCCCCAAGCAAAACAAGCAAAAGAATCCGCAGGGGGAAAAGCCGCAACGCGAGCATAACGACAAAAAGGAACACGCCGCGCGGCAGTCGGCTTTGCCTACGGAAGAGCAGATTGCCGACGCCAAGCGGTTTCTGACCGATCTGATCGGTTTGATGCACATCGACGGCGAAGTGGAAGTGTCGATAGACGAGGGAATGCGCGTGAACGTGAATACCGAAGATGCGCGCGTTATCGGGCATCGCGGAGAAGTTCTCGACGCCATGCAACAACTCATCAGCGCGCGCATCAATTCGTCGCACGGTAACTTTGTCCACGTGACGGTAGACGGTCTGGGATACCGTGACCGCAGAAAGGAGACGCTGGAGAATCTGGCGCGTCGTATGGCCGAAAAGGCTTTGCGTTCGCATCGCAAAGTGACGCTCGATCCGATGAACAGTGCCGACCGCAGAATCGTGCATGCGGCGCTGGGAGAGCGGGACGACGTGTTTACGCGCAGTGAGGGGCATGAGCCTGCCCGTCGCGTAGTCATTGTCCCCAAACGCAAGTAAATTGCGCGCTTCGGCGCGACGAAGATGCGGCCTTCGCTCTTTTCGGTAAGAGAGGAGGCTTTTTCTTAGCAAAAGGAGTCTGCGATGAACAAAAAAACTTCGGTTGCTGCGGCGATGGCGGTTTCCGCCCTTTTGGCGGGGTGCAGTTCTTATTTGTATGCCGCAAAGGGGTGGGTGTGGCCGTTGTGCATTACCGGTTGCGCCGTAATGGCATTTTTATTGCTCTTTGTGCGATTGGTACGACTTTTCCGCTCGGCAACGGTTGTCGGCGTACAGAAGGCGTATCGCAGAAAGTCTACCTATATCTCGCGGGCGGAATGGGAGTTTTTGCAGGTATTGCGCAACGTCGTGGGGGCGCGCTACGAGGTGTGCGTACAGGCGCCGCTTGTATCGGTGATCGATAAAGTGTCGGGCGGCGCGTTTCGTAACGAACTGTTTCGCGTAGTCGACTATCTTATCGTAGACTCCGTCAGTTACGAGCCGCTTCTTTTGGTAGAGCTAAACGACGCTTCGCACAACCGTGCCGACCGCAGAGAGCGCGACCGCAAGGTGGCCGAAATCTGCGCCGACGCCGGTATGCCGCTCGTTGCTTTTACCACTGCCGAATCGCATGACGTGCCCGCCGTGCGAAAAACGGTTCTGAAAATGCTTCGGTGACATATGCGCATACGAACATTCGGCGATAAACTTCCCTTGGGGGGGGATTCGGCCGGTGCGCGTACGGAAGATATGCTTTTTGCGCATGGCTTGTTATGCAATATAAGAATTTGACATGAAACGATTTTTCCTTTAGAATAGGGGTACCACCGAAACAATGCAAGAAAAAATCGTATAAAAAGGAGTAAAATGCCATGTTAGGGAATTTCACGTATTGTAACCCCACAAAACTCTATTTCGGTAAGAACGCTTTAGACGGGCTAAAGGAAGAACTGCCCAAATACGGTAACAACGTATTGCTGGTTTACGGCGGCGGCTCCGTCAAGAAAAACGGCATATACGATAAAGTCGTAAAAATCCTGCAAGAGAACGGGAAAGCGATTCATGAAGACGGCGGCGTCATGCCCAATCCTACCGTCGAAAAATTGAACGAAGGCATCGCGCGTGCAAAAGCAGCGAAGGCCGATCTGATTCTCGCCGTGGGCGGCGGTTCGGTATGCGACTACGCCAAAGCTCTTTCGGTATCGGTACATTGCAACGACGACGCATGGGACAAATATTTTATCCGTTTCGAAGAACCCGACTGCGATTTGATTCCCGTAGGATGCGTACTCACCATGGTGGGGACGGGAAGCGAGATGAACGGCGGTTCCGTTATTACCAATCATGCCCAAAAGTTGAAAATCGGGCATGTTTTCGGGGAAAAAGTTTTTCCCAAGTTTTCCGTACTCAATCCCGAATTTACCTATACGTTGCCGAAGTATCAGATGGTGGCGGGCATTTATGACATCATGTCGCATATTCTCGAACAGTATTTTTCGGGTACCGACGACAATACGAGCGATTACATCATGGAAGGGCTTTTGCGTTCGCTCATTCACAGTGCAAACATTGCCGTGGAGAATCCTACCGATTACGAAGCGAGAAGCAATATTATGTGGACGGCGACCTGGGCACTCAATACGCTTGTTGCCAAAGGGAAGACCACCGACTGGATGGTACACATGCTCGGGCAGGCGGTCGGGGCGTATACCGACGCTACGCACGGCATGACGCTTTCGGCCGTTTCTCTGCCGTATTATCGCTATATTCTTGCCGACGGACTTGACAAATTTGCACGTTTTGCCGTCAACGTATGGGGCGTCCGTTCCGAGGGTAAGACAAAGGAACAGATCGCAAACGACGGATTGCAGGCAATGGAAGCGTGGATGAAAAAAATCGGACTGGTCATGCGTATATCGGAATTGGGCGCTAACGAAGAGATGCTGGAGGGGATCGTAAAGAGTACCCTTGTTATGGACGGCGGCTATAAGGTATTCGACCGCAACGATATCCGCGCCGTACTCAAAGCCAGCTTATAATCGTTAGCGGGAGGTTAAAAGATGAAAAAAGTGATAGTGGTGACAAGTTCTCCGAGAAAGAACGGGAACTCGGAAATTTTGGCGCAAAAGTTTGCGGAAGGCGCGCGGACTGCGGGCAACGACGTGCAATTCGTTGCCGTACGCGATCTGGAATTGAAATTCTGCGTAGGTTGCATGTACTGCCAATCACATGATAAATGCGTTTTAACCGACGGGATGAACGCGCTGTACGAGAGTTTTCAGAATGCCGACGTTCTGGCGTTTGCAACGCCCGTATATTATTACGCGGTGTGCGGACAATTGAAAACGTTTTTGGATAGACTCAATCCGCTGTATCCGCGAGACAACAAGTTCAAGGACGTATATCTTTTGGCAACGGCGGCGGAAAACGAAGAAAGCGCAATGGACGGCGCCGCAAAGGATATACAAGGTTGGATCGATTGTTTTGAAGGCGTGCGTTTGCGGGGCGTGCTCCGTGGCGTGGGTGTGACCGAAAAAGGGGAAATCAACGGTACCGCATTCCCCGAAAAAGCGTTTGCAATGGGCAAAAACGTATAGCCGATCGACAAAGCGAAAAATATAACGAAAAGCGGAATGCTGTTACCGTAATTCCCACAGGGAATTTAATAAAACGCAAATAAAAAGGTTTAGGCAT
>CAMUPJ010000087.1 GCA_947090725.1 uncultured Clostridia bacterium | reverse complement strand
TTTCGGGTCTCGGTAAGGGTGTGACGGCAGCCAGTCTGGCAAGACTTCTGAAAGCGCGGGGCTATCGCGTGACACTGCAAAAGTTCGATCCGTATTTCAATGTGGATACCTCCAACCTGAGTCCGTATCAGCACGGCGAAGTGTACGTCACCGAAGACGGCGGCGAAGTGGATTTGGTTGTGGGGCATTACGAGCGGTTGTTGGGCGAAAATCTCGGGATAAAGAACGACGTGACGAGCGGTCAGATTTACTCGTCCGTTATTCGCAAAGAGCGGGAGGGGCGCTATAACGGCAGTACCGTGCAAGTGGTTCCGCACATCACCAACGAAATCAAAGAGCGCATCTATTCGCTGGACACGCCCGACAGCGACATCGTTATCACCGAAATCGGCGGTGTGGTGGGCGATATCGAGTGCCATCCGTTTTTGGAAGCTATCCGCCAGTGCAAGGCCGAAAAAGGAAAGACCAACGTAGCGTACGTGCACGTGACGTTCGTGCCGTACATAGAGATGAGTCACGAGCAAAAAACCAAACCCACACAGCACAGCGTAAAAGAACTTCTCAACGTGGGGATTCAACCGGATGTGATCGTGTGCCGCTCCGATTATCCCATCGGAACCGACAGCAAGCGAAAACTCGGACTGTTCTGCAACGTAGAGCAGGATTGCATTATCCAAAACCTTACCTGCAAAAATCTCTTCTCGGTGCCGTTGTCGCTCGAGGAAGAGGGATTTGCCCGTGCGGTGCTTCGTAAACTTCACTTAGAGGACCGTACGCCCGATCTCGCCGCTTGGCAAAATTTGTGCAAGCGCGCCGAAGACGCGCACGCACAGGGAAAGAAAGTGCGCATAGGGCTTGTGGGCAAATATACCGACTATCACGACGCGTACGTGTCGCTCACCGAAGCGCTCGACCACAGCGGCATTGCGGAGGACACTTGCGTGGAAATCTCTTGGATCGCCAGCGAAAAAGTGACGCCCGCGGCCGTATCGCGTCTTTCTGCGCTGGACGGCATCGTGATTCCCGCGGGGTTCGGCGAACGCGGTTTCGAGGGGAAAGTCAATGCCGCCCGCTACGCCCGCAACAACAATATTCCCACGCTTATGATAGGCTTGGGCGCACAGGCGGGACTCGTGGAGTTTGCCCGCGCATACGGTATGGAAAAAGCCAATAGTACAGAGTTCGACCGCAAGACGCCGTACCCCGTGGTGTATTCGCCTTGTGAGTCGCCGCGGTTCCGTTGCGGCGCCTATAATATGCAGATACTGCCCAAGTCCAAATTGCACGCTGTCTACGGCGCCGACGTGATCTCCGAACGTCACCGACACAAGTACGAATTTAACCCGGAGTTATGCAAACAGTTGGAAAAAGACGGAATCGTTTTCTCCGGCAAGGCGCAAGCGGGAAAAGTGTACGAGGCGTTTGAACTCTCTTCGCATCCGTTCTATATGGGAGTGATATACCGCCCGGAGTTTAAGTCCCGCCCCGACTGTCCGCACCCGCTGATTACCGAGTTTATACGCAAGAGTCTTTTGAACAAAAGCTTATCAAAATAGAAAAAGAATCGGAAACCTGTAAGCGGGCTTCCGATTCTTTTTCTGTATACGCGTTTCGCTTTTTACCGTTTTTTGTAATAGTAAAGCGTATTCCGCCTTTTGGAATACAAAACGCAGTAATGAATCGCAAAAAACCCCTGCCCATTTCGGGCAGGGGAAAATGAAAAGCGAGCAGCTTACCGAATCATAAAGTTCTGCGTGCGGTCGGGGCCTACGCCTACCATTTTAACGGGGCAGTCAATGAGTTTTTCCACGGCTTTTAAGTAATTCACCGCGGCTTTGGGCAAATCTTTAAGGCTTTTTGCGCCGGAAATATCCTGCGTCCAACCTTCGTATTCCTCGTAAATCGGTTCGCAACCTTCTAAGTCGGAAATATCGGCGGGGAAGTCGTCAACCCGTTTTCCGTTTTTGTTGTAGCCTACGCAGATTTTAAGCGTTTTAAGTCCCGTAAGAGTGTCGAGCTTGTTGAGCGCGATGCCTGTCAGTCCGTTGACCCGTACCGCAAATCGGAGAATTACCGTATCGAGCCAACCGCATCTGCGGGGGCGTCCCGTAACCGTTCCGAATTCCGCGCCTACCTTGCGTATTTGTTCGCCCACTTCGTCATTTAGCTCGGTAGGGAACGGACCTTTGCCTACGCGGGTGGTGTAGGCTTTCGCAATGCCGAGGCACTCTTTAATAAGTGTTGGTCCTACGCCCGCGCCGATGCAGAATCCGCCCGAAACAGGGTGCGAGCTTGTTACGTACGGATAGGTGCCTACATCTAAGTCGAGGAGTGCGCCTTGCGCGCCCTCAAACAGCACGTTTTTGCCCGCCTTGATTGCGTTGTACACAAGTACCGAGGTGTCGCACACGTGAGGCGCGAGCCGCTTTGCGTACTCGGTATAGTCGGCGTAGATTTTATCGAACGATACGGGCGTGCCGCCGTAAATCTTCACGATAATATCGTTTTTGATTTTTGTGTTGTGCGCAAGCTTTTCGCGGAACGTTTCGCTGTTTATAAGGTCGCACATGCGTATGCCGATCCGTTCGGCCTTATCCATGTAGCAAGGGCCTATGCCGCGCTTGGTCGTGCCTATATCGGCGGCGCCGCGTGCTTTTTCGCTAAGTTCGTCGATGGCAAGGTGATACGGAAGAATGACGTGCGCCCGCGCGTCGATTTTCAGGTGCGAAACGTCAACGCCTTTACTTATAAGATCGTCTATCTCGGATAAGATAACGCCGGGGTCGATTACCACGCCGTTTCCCACAATGCAAGTCGTGTTTTTGTAAAGAATACCGCTCGGAATCAAGCGGAGCTTGTAAACCGTTCCGTTGGCGACAACGGTATGACCCGCATTGTTTCCGCCTTGCGCACGTACCACCATGTCCGATTTCTCGGCCAATATATCAATAACTTTTCCTTTTCCTTCATCGCCCCATTGGGCGCCCACAAGCGCGGTTACTGCCATAATCGAGTCAAACCTCCGCAAAACAAAATACCTATCTATTATACAATATTTTGCTCGGCTCGTCAAGGTAATACGTTGGAAAAGTGAGGATTAACTTGCGGAAATCAAAAGGAGCTTTCTTTGGAAAGCTCCCGGCTTTTGGGGTGTTATTCGTTTTTGGTTGCCGCCGCACACCGCATCGTTTCTTCGGCGACGTCTTCGGGGATTTCGGGCGGCTGTTCTCCTTTGAGGTTGGAGAATGCGACGCTCATCATCAGTTTGATACGGTTGATCTGGTTGACTTCGCTGGCGCCCGGATCGTAATCCACCGCCACGATATTGGCGCTCGGATCGTAGGCTTTGAGCGCTTTCATTACGCCTTTTCCCGTCACGTGATTGGGAAGGCACGCAAACGGTTGTACGCACACGATATTGGGTGCGCCGTGCTCGATCAGCTCTAACATTTCGGCGGTAAGGAACCAGCCTTCGCCGGCAAGGTTTCCCAGCGAAACGACTTTGGAGGCCAGTTTCGCCATTTTCGAGATGTGCGTGGGCGCACCGAATTTCGTTCCCTTGAGCGCTTTGAGCATCGGCTTTTTCAGCTTTTCTATAAACCAGATATAGAAGTCCGACTTCATTTTGTGGCCGCGCGTGCCGTCGAGAAGTTCGAATTTGATGGTATCGTCGTAGAACGAATACATGAAGAAGTCCAAGAGATCGGGCATGACCGCTTCGCCGCCTTCGCGCTCTATGAGATCGACGATGTGATTGTTTGCGGTGGGGTGGAATTTGACGAGGATTTCGCCGACTACGCCCACGCGGGGTTTTACAATATCGAGCGTCTCGATCGCATCGAAGTCGCGCACGATCTGCGCTACGTTTTTCTTGAACGATTTGGTGTTGCCGCGCTCCATTTGCTCGCATACCAAAGCGTTCCATTTTTCGTAAACGGCCTGCGCCGTACCTTTGACTTTTTCGTAGGGGCGCACGCGGTACAGACAGCGCATAAACAAGTCGCCGTACAGAATGGAATAGACCATGTTCAGCATGAGCGGAATGGTGATTTTGAACCCGGGATTTTTCTCCAATCCCGCAAAGTTCAGCGAAACTACGGGCACCTGCGCCATATTTGCCTGTTTGAGCGCCTTTCTGAGTAACGCTATATAATTTGTCGCCCGACATCCGCCGCCCGTCTGCGTGATCATCACAGCGGTACGGTTGAGATTGTATTGTCCGCTCATGAGCGCGTCCACGACTTGTCCCACGGTAAGGATCGTGGGGTAGCAAGCGTCGTTGTTTACGTACTTGAGTCCCGTTTCCACGGCGGTGCCGCTTTCGGGTAGCACCTTTATGTTGTAGCCGAATTTGTGCAGGGCGCACTCCAAAATATTGAGATGAATGGGGGAGATCTGCGGTGCGATAATCGTATAGTTCGACTTCATTTCTTTGGTGAAAAGAATACGCCCTTCGGCGGGGGAAACCGATTGCGGGGCATGAATATTGCGGCGTGCGCGTTCTTCGAGTACCGCCATCAGCGAACGCACGCGAATCCGCGCTGCGCCCAGATTATTCACTTCGTCGATCTTGAGAACGGTATAGATTTTGCCCGCCGCATCCAAAAGTTCCTGCACTTGGTCGGTAGTAACGGCGTCGAGACCGCAACCGAAGGAATTGAGTTGTACGAGGTCGAGACAGTCGCTTGTCCGAACGTATTCCGCCGCCGAGTACAGGCGGGAATGATACATCCACTGGTCTACGACGCGAATGGGGCGTTGCACGCGGGACAGGTGACAGATGCTGTCTTCCGTCAGTACGGCAAACCCGTAGGCGTTGATCATTTCGGGGATTCCGTGGTTGATTTCGGGATCGAGGTGGTAAGGGCGTCCTGCCAATACGATTCCGTGTTTGCCCGTCTTTTTCAGGTATTCCACGGTTTCTTCGCCTTCCCGCCGCAAATCGCTTTTGAATTTCGCGCTTTCCGCATACGCTTTTTTTACGGCGCGCTTGATTTCTTTGGCGGGAATTTCGGGGAATTCTTCCGTCAGTCTCTGCGTCATGCGCTGAGGATTGGAAAGCGGCAAAAAGGGCGCCATGAATTTTACGTCGCTACCGAATACTTCCGTCATATTATTGCGTATTACTTCGGGGTAGGTTCCCACTACGGGACAGTTGTAGTGATTGTCCGCGCGTTCGTCTTCGATCATTTCGTACGGCAGGCAGGGATAGAAGATAAACTTAATGCCTTTTTTCACCAATGCGGTGACGTGCCCGTGCGCGAGTTTGGCGGGGTAGCATACCGATTCGCTCGGCATGGAGTCAATCCCCATGTCGTAGATTGCCCGACTCGAGCGGGGACTGAGTTCTACGCGGTAACCGAGGTCGGTAAAGAAAGTAAACCAAAACGGATAGTTTTCGTACAGATTGAGCACGCGGGGAATTCCCACTTTGCCGCGGGGCGCGTCTTTTTCGTCGAGCGGTTTGTAGTAGGAGAACAGGCGTTTGTATTTGGACGCGAAAAGATTGGGCGGCAGATCGGTTTTCTGCACCGTTTCGCCGGCGCCTTTTTCACAGCGGTTGCCGGTGATGTATTCTTTTCCGTCGTTGAATTTCGATACGGTCAGCAAACAGTTGTTGCCGCATTGTCCGCAACGTCGGTTTGTCTTGGTGACCGAAAAATCATCCAATGCATGCGGTTTGAGTAAGGCGCTTTCTCCGCCCGTATAGTTGTTGCGGGACAAAATTGCGCTGCCGTATGCGCCCATCAGTCCCGCACGGTCGGGGCGCACGACTTCGCGACCGGAGACCAATTCAAAAGCGCGAAGCACCGATTCGTTGAGGAAGGTGCCGCCTTGTACGATGACCTTTTGTCCCATCTGACTGCTGTCCCGCAGTTTGATGACTTTGAAGAGGGCGTTTTTGACTACGGAGTAGGCAAGGCCTGCGGAGATATCCGCTACCGTTGCGCCTTCTTTCTGCGCTTGTTTTACGCGTGAGTTCATAAAGACGGTGCAACGACTGCCGAGATCGACGGGAGAGGCGGATTCCAGGCCTTTCTTTGCGAATTCCTCTGCCGTGAGTCCCAGTGCATGGGCGAACGTTTCGATAAAGCTTCCGCAACCCGACGAGCAGGCTTCGTTTAAGAGAATATCGTTGATTACGCCGTTTTTGATGCGCAGACATTTCATGTCTTGTCCGCCGATATCGAGGATGAATTCCACGCCCGGCAGAATGGCGTTGCTGGCTGTCTGATGCGCCATGGTTTCGATTTCGCCCGCGTCGATATGCAGGGCCGATTTGATCATGCCTTCGCCGTAGCCGGTGATCGTACTTCTGCCGATAAATGCGTCTTTGGGCAGTCGCGCGTAAATTTCTTTGAGTACGTTGACGATGCATTTGAGCGGATCGCCGCTGTTGCTTCCGTACCAGGAGTACAGGAGAGCGCCGTCGTTATCGATGAGCGCCGCCTTGGTGGTCGTGGAGCCTGCGTCGATTCCCCAGTAACAAGGACCGCGGTGCGCTTTGATATCGGCAAAGGGGATTTTCGTTTTGGCGTGTCGTGCGCGGAATTCCTCCAATTCCCGTGCGGAAGAAAAGAGGGCGGGCAAGCGTTCCACTTCATGCGTTTGTATGCCGGCCAGCGCGTCGAGCTTTTGCAACAGGTCGCAGGAACGGAAGACTTCTTTGCCCGATTTTGCGGCGCCGATCGCATTGAACACCTGACTGTTTTCGGGGAAAATCGCTTTTTGCGGCTTGAGCGTTTCGACAAACCGCGCGCCGAGTTCGGTCAGAAAGTGTAACGGGCCGCCGAGAAATGCCACGTTACCGCGAATGGGTTTGCCGCAGGCAAGCCCCGAGATGGTCTGATTGACGACCGATTGAAAAATCGATGCGGCGATGTCCGGCTTTTTTGCGCCGTCGTTAATGAGCGGCTGAATATCGCTTTTTGCGAAAACGCCGCAACGGGATGCGATGGGGTATAGAATCTTGTGGCTTTTGGCAAGTTCGTTGAGTCCCGACGCATCGGTGTCGAGAAGACTGGCCATCTGGTCGATAAACGCGCCCGTACCGCCGGCACAGGTTCCGTTCATCCGTTGTTCCACCCCGCCCGTAAGGTAGGTGATTTTGGCGTCTTCTCCGCCCAGTTCGATGGCTACGTCGGTTTCGGGGATGAGCGCTTTGATCGCTTCTACCCCCGCGATAACTTCCTGTATAAACGGAATGCCGAGCCATTCGGAGACCGAAATGCCGCCGCTGCCCGTCACCATAATCGTGAACTCGTCGTATTTTTCCAGTACGCCGCGCAATACGCCGGCGAGAGTTGCTTTGATATCGGAATAATGCCGATCGTAACTGCTATGTACAAGTTGTCCGTTTTCGTTATCGAGTACGGCCGTTTTGATTGTGGTGGACCCGACGTCCAGACCAATAGAGTATTTTGTCATTCGGTTTACCTCGGGAAAATCATTGTCGCTTTGTGCGGATATTCATCCGATTTTATTATATATCACAAACTTTTATCTGTCAAGCTGTTGACAAGCCGATTGATTTGATGTATACTAATTCACG
>CAMUPJ010000086.1 GCA_947090725.1 uncultured Clostridia bacterium | reverse complement strand
TCATGTATTGCTTCGTTATGTTCGCGTTGCTCTTGCCGTGTCCGTTCCGAAGTGGGCAAATCGTTATGCAGATCGTAAACCATACATGCTATATATGTTTTGCCTAAGGCTTCCGTGCATAAGCTTTTTCAGAAAAAAAGCGGCGCTTGTGTGCGCCGCCGAATTCATAAAGTCAGTTGTTATCTTCGCCCAAATCTTTCAGCAAATCGGCAAACGGATTATTGACAATATCCTCGTTCCACTGGCTGTCGGCGTCATTGCTGTCCTGTTTTACCGGCTTCGAACGACGGGGTTTCTTGTCGGTCTTAGCTTCCGTATCCGCTTGCGGCTTCTCGGCATCTTTGTTTTCGTCGGGCGTACAAGCTTTGATGCTGAGCGTGATTTTGCGAGCCGCTTCGTCGGCGGCAAGAATCATTACGTCTACTTCATCGCCTACTTTGACGATTTCGTTAATGTTTTTCACAAAGCTGTGCGCCGCTTCGCTTACGTGCACCAAGCCTTCTACGCCGGGAGCCAACTCCACAAATGCGCCGAACGGCACAATGCTGACCACTTTGCCGTGGCAAATGCTACCCACGGGATGCTCTTCGATGCACTTTACAAACGGGTGCGGTTGAAGTTGCTTGTAGCCGAGCGAAACTCTGCCTTTCTCGCGGTCTACGCTGAGTACAAGGAAATCATAGCTTTCCCCGATAGTAAGCACGTCTTCTACTTTCTTGATATGATTCCAAGACAAATCGACGATGTGCGCCAAACAATCGAAACCGTCTACCGACACGAATGCACCGAAATTGGTTACACGCTTTACTTTGCCGTTGACAATTACGTTAGGCTGTACGTTTGCCCAGAAAATATCTTCACGTTCTTTTCTTTCCGCTTCCAAAACCTTTCTTTGGGAAGCGACAATCTTATGGCGTTTTTCGTCGTCTTCGATTTCCAAAGCCGTCAAACGCAACTTTTTACCCACGTACTGCTTGAGATCCTTTACGAATCCTTCGCGAATTTGCGAAGCGGGAATAAATACCGTATACGTACCGAGTTTGCCGAGGAGACCGCCTTTCGTGACTTTATCCGCAACCATTTCGAATACGGCGCCGTCACGGATCGTTTCTACGATTTTGTCGCCTTCTTTGATTTGGTCAACGCGCTTTTTGGAAAGCAACAAGCAACCGCTTTCGGGATCCTGCGTGGCTATGATAATGGTTTCCAATTCAATTCCTGCACTGAAATCCGCAGGATCGTAGCTACCGTCTACATTCACTTCGTCTTTGGGGATCAAACCGTCTTTCTTGCCGCCGATATTCAGCTGAATGCCTTTCTCATTCGCACTGATCACGGTGCCTTTCACGCGTTTGCCCTCTCTGTATTTGGTGAGAGATTCTTCTACGGCGTCGATGAAATCTTTGTCTTGAACCTCGTCAAACTGTTGCATATACTCTTTTACCTCCATAATCAACTCCGACGGAGTTGATGCCCCCGCCGTTATTCCTACAACGGCAAAAGGTCTTAAATTTAAATTTTCGAGATCGGAAACGCTTTGAACATGGTAACAATTTGCACAATTTTCCGTACAAATAGCAAACAATTTATTGGTATTCGAACTTGTCTTGCTACCGACGATTAAAACCGCATCACATTCTTTGGAGAGCCTTTCGGCCTCAGTCTGCCGCTCTATAGTAGTATAACAAATTGTGTTGAAGATTTCAACTGTTTTGAATGGTAGTTTGACAATTTTTTTTATAATAACGGAAAATTTTTCTACAGCAAAGGTGGTTTGTGACACTACGCAAACCTTGTCAAACGCAAGGAGCGGCCGTAAGTCGCTGTGTTCGTCGATTACACTGCTTTCCTTGCACCACCCTTGTATTCCCACCACTTCCGGATGGGACGCTTTTCCTGCGATGACCACGTGATAGCCTTGCTCGGAAGCTTTCGCTACGATCCCATGAATTTTTTTGACAAAAGGACATGTGGCGTCTATCAGACGAAGTCCACGCACCTTCGCTTCTTCGTAGACCGAACGCGGCGCACCGTGGCTACGCAAAATCACGGTATCGCCGAAAGACGCGGTTTCCAATGTTTCAATGGGAATCACGCCTTTGCGGCGCAAATTTTCCGTAACGTATTCGTTATGAATAATCTGTCCGTACGTATAGGCATGCCCCGCGTTTTCCGCTATTTTGACGGCATTACGCACGCCGAAGCAAAAACCGCATTCTTTGGCCAAAATGAGTTTCATGTCTACGCCGCCTTTCGTGCGGAACGTAATTGCTGTTTGCGATTGCGCAAATATGCCGCATAGTCTTTCCTGGCTTGTTTATTCTGGCGGCATTGTTGCTTACGGAAAGCTTTGTGCTCTTTTCTCTCGGCAATCCACTTTTTCTCGCGAATGAAACTTTCCATATCTTCTTTTGCCTGTTGCATGTGCACGGCGACTTTGTCGCTCGCATCGGCAATGGTTTCGGAATCGAGCAGTCTCCCCTGAAACTCGGTCAGATCAAACGGCTCGCCGATATACAAGTAATTTTTCCGGAAGAGTTTTTCCCGTTTGTAAATCATGATGGGCACTATCGGCGCATTCCCTTTAATGGCCAAAAGCGTAACGCCGCCTTTGACTTCCTGTAATGCCGCATCTTCGGTTTTGTTGCGCGTTCCCTCGGGGAAAATGGAAATGCCGTCCCCTGCTTTCAGGGTGTTTACACTCTCCCGTATGGCATGCATGTCGGCTTTGCCTCGATCGATAAAGATTACGCCGATCATTTCCGCCAGCCTATGAATTACTTTGTTTTTTCCGATTTCTTTTTTGGCAATGAATCTTCTGTATCCGGGAACGTTGATGGCCAACACGGGAATATCTTTCCACGAATAATGATTGCTGACGGAAATCAACCGTTCCGATTGCGGTAAATTGGAACGATGCAGAACTTTAGTGGGATAGAAAATTTTGAATGGCAAATAGAATAGCCCGCGTATAAATCCGTAAAACCGTCGCATACTTACTCCTCGATGTACCACATCATACTTTCGACAACCTGTTCGACCGACATTGCGGTTGTGTCGATTTCAACGGCATCCTCTGCTTTGCGGAGCGGCGCAAGCGTCCTGTGCGTATCGTTATAGTCGCGCACACGAATGTCCTCACGAATGGCTTCGAGTGAACATGTCGCGCCCTTTGCGCACAATTCTTCATATCGGCGTTTTGCGCGTTCTTCGATGGATGCCGTCAGAAAGAATTTTCGTTCGGCATCGGGCAATACAAATGTACCGATATCCCGCCCATCTAAAATTACGTTGGCATCGCGTGCCGCCGCGCGCTGCAATTCCACCATTTTCAGCCGCACGCAAGGCAGTGCGGAGACGGCGCTGGCAGCTTGCGATACAAAATGTTCGCGTATGGCGTCGCTTACGTCCACGCCGTCAAGAAGAATTTTTTGCGTACCGTCTTCGTATCGAACGACAACGGAAGTTTCTTGCAAGATGCGTTCTGCTTCCGCCGCATCGTCAAGCGGAATATTTTCGTTATGCATTTTGAGAGCGACCGCGCGGTACATGGCGCCCGTATCGAGATAGACAAAACCGATTTTTGCGGCAAGTCGTTTGGCAATGGTGCTTTTTCCCGCACCCGCGGGACCGTCTATGGCAATATTCATACTGTTCTCCCGATTTTTATTTTTCCGCCAAATCGGGACGCAATGTTGCGGCCCCGTGCAGATATATGTGTTTTGCTATGAAATTTTCACCCGAAATCGTTAACATAATACGGATGCAAAGCGGTAAGGCGCCTTCGATTGCGGGTTCGGCACAACTGAAAAGCGGCGCTTCGAGCAACCTGCTTTCGCGAATCACTCGCGCGGGATAATAGGAATGGATGTCCTGCGTGGTGCTGATCAGTATGGATACGCACTGTCTGTTTTGCCCGTCGAGATTATTTGCCGCGATAAGCCGCTCGATGAGTTCTTTTGTTTTGCTCTCGATTTCCTCTTTGCAGTCGCGTACTACAGTGGTAGCGCCGCGAACGGCTACAATAGAATTGCCGATATCTTTCATATTTATTCTCCGTTGCTGATGGCCGTTGCCGCGGCATATGCCGTCGAAAATGCAATCTGTATATTGAATCCGCCCGTAAGGGCATCTACGTCCAAAAGTTCTCCCGCAAAATACAAACCGGCTACTTTTTTGCTTTCCATGGTTTTGGGATCCACTTCTTCCGTGCAAACGCCCCCCGAAGTAACGATCGCTTCGGCAAACGAACCGGTACCGATAATATCGAAAGAAAAGTTTTTGAGCGTATACAGTAGCTTTTTCCGTTCTTCTTTGGTCAGCACATTTACTTTCTTATCGATAGGCAACTCACTTTGTTGCAACACGGGAAGAATCAAAGCTTTAGGCAACAGATCCTCCATCGCATTTTTCAATTGCTTGTTGGCATATGCGGTAAAATCCGACGTCAAGCGTTTATAAAGCGTTTCTTCGTCGAGGGCGGGCTTCAGATCGATGCGCAGCGGCAACGGTGATGTGATTTGCCCGATATATGCCGATAAGCGCAGTACTGCGGGACCGCTGAGTCCCTCATGCGTAAACAGCATTTCTCCGAATTGGGAATACTCTTTGTTTTTTACGCAAACGGAAACCGTAACGTTTTTCAAAGATACGCCCGCCGGTATAGATACATTTCGGCGTGTACGCAGCGGTACGAGCGAAGGACGCGGCGGAATGACCGTATGTCCGAGTTGTTCGGCAAATTTGTATCCATCCCCGTCGCTTCCCGTTGCGGGATAGCTTTTTCCGCCCGTGGCGATGAGCAACTTTTCGCATAAATATGCGGTAGTTTCGGTGCAGATACGGAACCCTTGCGGTTGTCGCTCGATTTTCCGTACGCGTTCGCCGAAAAAGAATTTTACGTCGTTCGCTTCCGCTCGCCTATACAGTGCGCGGATAATATCGCTGGATTTATCCGATACGGGAAAAACCCGATTGCCGCGCTCTACTTTTGTGTGAACGCCGCATTCGGACAAAAGTCGACAGGTATCGCTCGGCATAAATCCGTAAATACAGGAATAGAGAAATTTCGGATTGGAAACGACGTTGGAAAAGAACTCCGCAGGTTGACAATCGTTGGTTACGTTGCATCTGCCTTTTCCGGTGATATATAGCTTCTTACCCGGTTTTTCATTGCGTTCCAGTACGGCAACCGATTTTCCCGTAATCGATCCTGCCGCCATGAGTCCTGCCGCTCCTGCGCCGATAATGACGGTATCGAATTGTACATTGCTTTTCGTCATTGCAATGGTTCCCGCTTTTTCAGAATTTCCAATACGCGGTAATCGTTACAATCGAGCGTAACGGGCGTTACGGTGGCAAATCCTCGTTTGATAAGCGTCACGTCGCAGTCTTCGTCGTTGCCGTCGTTTCCGATAGGTACGCCTTTCAGGCGCACTCCCTCTCCTTGCTCGGAAGCCACGAAAGTATCGTTGTACAAATTGACGCCCGCTTTGGCAAAACGCACGCCCACATACGGCGCGCGGACGGGATAATTGATATTAAGCACCGTTTCGACGGGAACGGGTAACTGCATAAAATGCTCCAGATGCTCTGCCAGTAACCGTGCCGCCTGCCGATAATATTCGGCGTCGGCATTGTGGCGACTGAGACTGATCGCAATACCCCGCACGCGGAGATATGCGGCTTCGAGCGCCGCCGACACGGTTCCGCTGTACATGATGTCCGAACCCAAATTCGGCCCGTTATTGATACCCGAGACGACTACGTCGGGCGGCGTATCGAGCAAATGCAGAATGCCCAATTTGACGCAATCGGCAGGTGTCCCCGAAATAGCATAACCGCAATCGGTTTTGCGGTAAAACAGATCGCGGTGTATGGTCAGCGAATGGCCGGATGCGCTTCGTTCCCCGTCCGGTGCAATGACAACGCAGTCATGCAATGCACTGAACGCATCATATAATGTACGAATCCCTATCGCATCGATTCCGTCATCGTTTGTGAGAAGAATTCTCATATCGGATGTACGGGAGAGCTTTTATCGTAAATTGTTTCGTCCACACCGTATTTGGCGGCTTTTCTGCGCTTGAAGAACGGCAAAGCAAGTTGCGGGAACAATGCGTACGTCAGCACGTCTTCTTCCTGCTCGATATACGGTTCGATTTCTTTGCGGAAAGTCTCCAACTCGGGCGCAATGCGGTCGGCCGGGCGGCAAGTAATACGTTCCGCATCGCCGATAATTTGCCGAATCACTTCCGGTTTGGGGTCCAAAGGCAGTTTTCCGTATTCTCCCGTCAGCATTCCTTTGGTTTCTTTGGTGACCATTTTGTAACGTTCTCCGGTCACGACGTTGAGCACGGCCTGTGTGCCGACAATCTGGCTGGAGGGCGTAACCAACGGCGGATATCCGAGGTCGGCGCGTACTCTGGGCACTTCTTCCAAAACGGCAAGCAATTTGTCGGATGCCCCTTGTTGCTTGAGTTGACTTATGAGGTTGCTGAGCATACCGCCGGGAACCTGGTAAATCAAGGCGTTTACGTCTACTTTGAGCACCTGCGGGCTGAGGAAACCGTCTTTTGTCAGACGTTCCGCCACTTTTTTGAAATATACGGTCAACTCGTTCAATGCCGTAAGATCGATTCCCGTATCGTATTGCGTGCCTTTGAGCGTAGCGACAAGCGATTCGGTTGCCGGTTGGCTGGTACCGTTCCCGAGCGGCGAAAGCGCCGTATCCACGATGTCGCACCCCGCCTCGATGGCTTTGAGATTGGTCATATCGCCGATGCCGGCGGTATTGTGCGTATGCAAATGCAGAGGCACTTTGACGTGTTCTTTGAGCTTGCTTACCAACTCGTATGCGGTGTACGGCAATAAGAGGTTTGCCATATCCTTAATACAGATGATGTCGGCTCCCATTTTTTCCAATTCTACCGCCAATCGGACGAAATACTCGACGGTATGCACTTCGCTGGTGGTATAGCTGATAGCCGCTTCCACCGTTCCGCCGTATTTTTTGGTGCTCTCGATAGCCTGACGCATGTTGCGAGGGTCGTTGAGAGCGTCAAAAATACGGATGATGTCGATACCGTTTTTGACCGACATTTCACAGAATTTATCCACGACGTCGTCGGCATAATGTTTATAGCCCAACAAATTCTGCCCACGCAACAACATTTGCAGTTTGGTATTGGGTAAAGCTTTTCGCAGAGTGCGAAGACGCTCCCACGGATCTTCGTTGAGATACCGCAAGCAAGAATCGAAAGTAGCGCCTCCCCAAGCTTCCAAAGCGTAATACCCAACTTTATCCAGCTTGTCGCATGCGGGCAACATTTCTTCTATCGTCATGCGCGTCGCCGCTTGCGATTGGTGCGCGTCGCGCAAAATCGTTTCCATGATTTTTACTTTTGCCATAATGCACTCTCCTTTCGCCGCTCGGGCGATTGAAAAATTACCAAGGAATTGCCAACAACACACCCGCTGCGACGGCACTGCCGATAACGCCTGCTACGTTTGGTCCCATAGCGTGCATCAACAGATAGTTGTCTGGATCGTACTTT
>CAMUPJ010000085.1 GCA_947090725.1 uncultured Clostridia bacterium | reverse complement strand
TCGTATACTTGTAACTCGGACGCAGTTTTCCGGTAAGCGCGTCGAACAATTGATCTCCGAGCGAAGACTTGCTCAGCCACACATTGGCGCCGAATCCGTTCGCATCCGTAAGTGCGGTCTTCATCGGATCTTCGTCGTCGAGTTCGGCCAAGACGTAATACGTACCTTTGGAAATATTGTTATCTTGCGCTTGCGTGAATGTATATCCGCTCGAAAGCTCGGCGGCGGTAATATCCGCATACGTATCGGCTTCGAATTCGCCCGAAGAAACGGAAATCGCTTCGGCGGTAACGTTTATTTTACCCACGTACATTTCGAGATCGCCGCTTGTAGGGAAAATATCGAATCCGCAATCCGAAGAAGTGCTCTCCCACGTTACGGTAAACGAATAAACCTTACCGTCTTTTTGCGTACGCGTAAGCGTTTTTCCTCCGCCCACTTGATGATTTTCGGAGTCCATGATAAGCACGACGACCGACCCGTATTTTTCGACGTATGCATCGAAACTTACGGTATATATGTATTTGGGCAAAAATTTGGCGCGCAGCGCGTCCAAGTATATACCGTTGGTTGCGGCGGTCTTAATCTGCCAAACGTTATCCCCGAATTCGCTCCTCTCATTAAGCGCGATTTTCATCGGATCTTCGTCGTCGAGTTTGTCTACCGTGAAATACGTTCCCACGGCCGCAAAATCGTTTTCGGACTGCGTGTATGTATATCCTCCTTGCTCTGCGAATTTGTCGTGCGTTACGGAGGTATTACACTCGCTTACCGTCAATTCCGCGCTCGATACGACGATAGGCGTCGCTTCGATCCGAATTTTGCCCACATAAGTCGAAACGTTTCCGAAAATGTTTACGTCGCGAATTTCGCGATCCGTCGCTTTATAATCGAAAGTAAATACGACGGTATCGACTTCTCCTTCTTTCATCCAACCGGATTTGAGCGTTTGATTGCCGCCGGTGCATTCCAATATCAGGTGATTGCCGTCGTTTCGGAGCGTATAATACGTGACGGAAAGCGTGTACGTATATCCCGTTACGAAACATCCCGCCAACCCTTTGATATTATGCGCCGTGTTCCCGTTTGACATAAGATGAATCAGCGTGCCCGAAAAATCTCCCGATTCTTGCGCGGCGAGGATTGCATTTTTTGCCTCGCCTTCTTCGAGCTCCGCGACGCGGGTCGGTTTACCGTTCGAAATTCCGGTAAAAGTATCGTCGAAATCGTATACAAGTCCGCCGTCGGCAAGCATCTTATCTATTGAAGCCGTCTCGGTCATCACGTCAAATTTTTCGTAGTGAAAATTGAAATTGTCGAACGCAAATTCAACCTGATATTTTCCCGTTTGATTGTTGCAGAAAATATCGAAATACATCGTCACCCCGTCGGGAATTTCGATCAAATTACAATCGAACGTAACATGCGCCGATTCTCCCTCTTGCATCGACTTTACGGCTTGACACAAATCGGATATATGCGTATTTACGTTTATCGACGGAGGATCCGTCACCGTACGATATCCTACGTAAAAATCGTTGAGAAAATCGTTGGAGATCGTGCCCGAAACGAGTTTGATATCGAAGGACATTTTCCAAAGTCCGGATTTGAAATACGGAACAAGCGTTCTGGTTTCTATAATGTTGTTTCCGGATACGCCATAGTCTATAAACAAACTGTTTCCGTCTATGGAATCGGCATTGGCCGCTACGCGCACGTAGTCGGGCAAATTTTTGACGAAATCGCCTTTGAAATCGGCAAACGTTTCGGTATAACGACCGCCGCTCGCAAGCACTGAGATATCCGCATAATCGTTTTCTTTGTCTTTGTACGTATCGCTCGTAACCGTTACGGTCACACTCTTGCGCGACGACATTCCGTATTCGTTTTCGACTTCGTAACTTACCGTATGAGTACCCAAAGTTTCCGAAACGAAAGATGCGTGTACTTTACCGTCTTTAACTTCGTCCGTAATCGTGCAAAAACGTCCGTTCATCTCGGGATGCACCCATACGTACTCCGATATATCCCCTTCCAAGATATCTATAGCGGTAGCCACCGGCAAATCTATCCGTTCGCCCGCTTTTGCACGCAACTCAAGTTGCACGCCCTCGCCAAACGATATATCCGGCTGTTTAGGCTTGATATCGGGTTTTTCCGGATCGGGCTTTTCGGGATCCGGCTTTTCCGGATCGGGTTTCTCCGGATCGGGCTTTTCGGGAGTTATTATAGGAGTACCCCCCCCCGAACCGTCGCCTCCGTTACAGCCCGCAGCCATAACGCTCGCTAAGCACAAACACAGTGCTACGAGCAAGAGTAATATCTTCATACCTTTCTTTTTCATTATTTTCACCCTCTCTGAAAAATAATATTTTATCGCAAATCGGTTCGCACCGAGTTGTTTCCTTCTTTATGCGGGATCGTATCGAAACCTTTCGTTTCGAGCCCGTGCGCTACCGCAAGAAAAACTCCGTTTTCCGGCTTTGCCGCGGATACCGTTAACACTTCGCCCGACTCGCGGTCGTACAGCAAATAGTCGCCGTCGTCGATAACGGTAGCTGAAATCGCGCCGTCGCTTGCCGAAACGTTCAAAACGAAGCCCGACGGATTGTATTTGTCTTTAAGACCTATAAGCGCCTTTCCGTTCACTACGGGCACGGCGGTAAGCACTTCGCACTCCGACGGTTCGAGCGATGTTTCTATTTCGTCGCTTTCGCTCTTTTCTCCCATAAATCCGCGGACGTCCGAATATACGGCATACCTGCCGCGGGCGAGCCCTCGCCCAAACGCATGACAGCCATAACGTAGCCCGTAGGCGTGGTGTTGCACAGTTTGAGCAGTTTACGCTCGTTACCGTCGAAAAACAGGCAGTCTTCCGTCGGAACGGCGTTGTCGGTGCATTTGCCCACGTATCCGCGTCGGGAAATAAGCGGCAGTATAACTTCGGCGTCGAGCGTTTCGGCGTTATCCGAACAGTACACAGGGCCGCCGCTTACGGCTCTGACTTTGGCGTGGAGAGCGCCGCCCGCCACTCCGCTTTGAAACATATCCCAATCACCGAATATTACGGGACGCATCCAAAAACAAACCGTTGCCGAAGAATATACGTGGTGGAAATAAGACGACGTATCGTTCGGAAAATAGTCGGTAGACACTCTCGTTACGCCCACGCCGTGCGTGTGGAAAAAGAAATCGTTGCTGCACGAAGAACAGTTGATGTGGTTGCCGTCGAAATATTCGCGCGATGCGCGCTCCAAACCGTCTACCATGTTCACGGTTTGGACCACCCTGCCGCCTTTGCCCTGCGAAAACGCTTCTATCCATGCCATAGCGTCGAGTTTGGACCCGTCTACGCCCTGCGACGCGAGATAGGCGTAAAAAGAGCGGTAAAAAGAATACAAATCGCCTTGCGGGAAGCCGCACGGCTGATCTATTATGTTGTCGGGATAAAAATCGCCGGTAACGGTATCCACCTTCCCTACCGTTTTAGCCGTCTCTTTTTTTCGGAACCTTTGCGGAACGTTAAAATACTCGGTGCGCACGTCGAGTTCGGGAAAAGCATCCGTTTTTACGCCCTGCCAATAACCGTTGTAAGTGTGCCAGCATAAAAATTGTTTAACGCCGTAATCTTCTTTGAGCTTGCGTATGGTATATTTCAGCCCGTGCGGGAACGCTCTCTTGTTTTCCGTGTACGCCGCAAGCATATTCCCCTCGTGCGAATGCCAGCCGTCATCCGCTATCACGAACCCGACCGAAATGCCGTTGTCTTTGAACATATCCATTGCGGAAAACAGATTTTCTTCGGTCACTTCGCTTCCCATTGCGTTATATGTACAAAACCCGAAGGTGTCGGCAAACCGCGGGACTTGTTCGCAGCGTCCGAGCGAAAACGTTCCGAGCGCGATTAACATATCGGAATATGCCGTTTGCACCGCTTTGTATGGGTCTTCGCCCTCTATGCAGTACAAAATGCGGGCATCCCCCACCGAAATATCGCTGTCGTACGTTTCTACACGGGCATACAGTATTCCGTTGGAGGAAAACAGCGACGTGCGGGCGTTCCCGTCGGCAAGCGCAAACAGCAGCGTGTATGTTTTTCCCTTTTTCATAAGAAGATACTGCGTTTCTTCGGGCACGTTTCCGTCGGTGCGCACGCCCATCCAACACGCGCTCACTCTATACGCCGCCGACGTACGGTCGGCGCTTATTTCGCCCACCGCGACAACCGTTTCCGGTCCGTCGCCGTACAGCGAATACAGTTTTCCAGATCCGCAAGCCGTACCGTTAAGTTTTTCGGAAAATTTCACCATGACCGTCCGCACCTTTGTTTTTTTCAAGTACAGTATAGCACACGAAAACGGACAAAACAATATAGGATATTGACAATACCATGGACGATATTGACTTAAACCGCGATAATACTTGCTATTTTACCGATTTTTATGTATAATTATGTTCGGAGTAAACAATGGAATTTTTCAACGACAAAAAAATATTTTTCAAATACATCAACTCGAGCGTTAACGACAACTTTAACGTGATGGTGATCGGCTACGAAAAAATGGACGCCGATACTCCCGCAAAAGGTCCGTTTTTCAAAACCCACTTTACCTTACACTACTGCCTGAGCGGCAAAGGCACGTTCACCGTACGCAACAATAATTACAACATAGAAAAAGGCGACGTGTTTCTTATACCGCCCAACGTAGTGGTAAAATACCGTCAGGATCCGAGCGACCCTTGGGAGTACATTTGGTACGAATTTTGCGGCAACAACGCTTATACGCTGCTCTCGCGCACTCGGCTCAACGAAAACACTCCCGTTTGCCGCACAGCGGACGAAAACGTTTGCAAGCCGCTTCTCGCTTCTTTCGACGGACTCGACAACGAGACCGACGGTTTGATATGCACCGGCAATCTATACCTGTTTTTCGGCCGCCTTATAAGAGAACAGTATGCGGGAGCGGAATCGGAAAAGCGCTCCGAAAAAGCGATCTTGGACGACGTGATAAAATATGCGGACGACAACTTTATGCGTCCGCAACTTACTTTGAACGAGATCAGTCGTATTTTTCACATAAACAAAAGTTATCTTGCCCGCGTTTTCAAGGCAAAGACCAACGTGACCGTGTCTCATTATATACTGATGCTACGTATAAACAAAGCCTGCGAATTACTGCGCGGACACGACCTCTCCGTAAAAACGGTGGCGTACAGCGTCGGCTTTACGGACGCGCTCTATTTCTCCAAAAAATTCAAAGAAGTTATCGGAGTGCCGCCCTCCGACTTCTATTCTTTGCACCAGGTCAGGTAGCGCTATTTCCCGCGGCCGTTACAAAAACCTTTCCGTTCTTTACGCAAACGTCTTTGTAACCGCCATCGAGCCAAATATTTTTTATCGCGAATTCTTGCAGTTCCTTAGGCAAATGCGGCTCCGCGTACGCACCTTTTTCGTCGAATTTTATATCCAATAATCCGTCAGTGACCGTGCGGCAAAAGAGCGCGCTTTCGGCGCTGAGATGGCGCATACCGTGTTCGGGATATGCCTCTACCGCATACGGAACACGGTCTCCCAAAAGACGCGTTTGCGCAAATTCGCAAAGTTTTTTCCATCCGCGGTCCGCATCTCCCGATCGGAACAGCGAAACTATAAAAAACAGTGCGCTCCTGTCCCACATTATGTTTTCGTTCTCGGTCGACCTGCAGCTGCCGTTTTCCCAAAGATATGCGTCTATGAGTCGGGCGGTTTCCGCTTTTCTATCGCCCGTACCCATGTAAGCGGGTAAACAGTTCCACGCTCTAATCTCTTCGCACCCCTCATGATATCTATAGGTGCGGCATCCTTTTAGTTCCGCGCCGAAATAAAATTCTATGCCTTGCGCCACCCTTTCCCGTGCGGCCGTAATGCGACGGGCGGCATCTCTTTCGTTCAAACGGCGAAGAATACACGCATACAACTCGAAAGCGCCGTAAGCTATGCACGAAGTGGCAAGATTTATGCCCGACGAAAGACGAAATTCAAGTTCGTCGGTGTCCGATACCACAACGTTGTCCGAATTTATTTGACGCAACGTATATTCCGCAGCCCAAGCAAGCATCTTTTGTCTTTCGGCGTCCGGCAATTCGCCGCGCTCCAAAAAATATCTGCTATTGCCGTACAAATACATTGCGGCGTCTCCGCGATCGCGGCGTCCGTTCCAATAATCCGTCCCTTCCGAAATGATACTGCTCGGAATAGGTTCATACTCGTCGTTCATAAATGGCGCATATAAACGCATGGCGTTTTCCGTAGCCTCGCACTCGTTTGCGTCGCCCGTAAAACCGAACCACGGCGTAGCGTATTCGCACTGATCGTTGCACCAAACACCGGCATAATAAGACCCTCCACCCGGCGAATGGATGCGTCCTTTGCGCGTGCGGAAAATACTTTCTCCCGCTCTCAGTTTGGCAAACGCAAACATTGTGTCCACCGTGTCGTTGCCCGTTGTGAGATCGCATTGCGACATAAGTTCGGCAACTCTCGCCCTACGCTTTGACAGCGGATCGCTCTCGCGAGGTATCTCTTCGTTTGCGAACCTTGCGGAATAGGCGAACGTGACAGTTGCCGTACCGCCCGCTTCGATCTCCACGCATGTCGAATCGCACGTGCGCTCCGCATATGCCCAACCCTCGCACGCTATACGTCCGTCGAGCTTCGCGTATTCGCTCCATACGGGACGAACCGCGGTATCCCCCGCATTGCTCATCTCGATCCGCTCGTAAAATACGGGCAAAGTTATAGACGGATAAAACCTGTGCACAATATTTATATCGCCCGCGTGCGCGTAAATGCTCAGCACCCCGTCCAATTCCGCTTTCTCGAATATCTCCGCATCCTTGAAATCCGCAGCCTGCGTCTTTACCGTAATGCGGTAAGCCGACGATGTTTCATCGGGCTGCAACCGTATCATGGGATACACCAAAAGCATTTCGGTTTGAACGCAGCCTTCGCGCACGCCGTACTTAACTATTCCCGACACGCATTCTCCACTCATTTCCACATCGTCGGTATGCCCTTCGAACTCCGTGGTATATATCCTTTTCTTGCTTTCCGCGATTTGCCAACGCATTTATATTTTCCTCCGAGAAGCCTTGATATCGAATAAATTATACCACATGTTCTTCTCTTTTTCAATGGAAAATATTGACTCGAATATTTATTTTTTATACTCTATACTTGAATTACAACCGTAATACGCCGAGAAAGGAATTTTCAAAACAATACTTGGTTTAACGGACGCGAAAGGCAAAAGCTTCGGTAATAGCCTTTTTACAAACGTTACTCGCTCTTAACGACAACGAAAAAGTAATTGTATCGAAGTTCCGCAAAAAAATTTATTGCCCCAAGAGTTTGCTGTTTGACGATGCAAGCATCACATCCCGAATTGCCGAACATCCTACCGCACTATGGCGATTGAAGTAACTGCCTTCGACTACTATAAAGTATTCATAAAATTTTGTCGCATTCTCCTACTTCAACGGCGAATACGACGTTACGTTCAATATCGTGGACGTGGATTTCGACCGTCAGCAAATCACCGTAGCAA
>CAMUPJ010000084.1 GCA_947090725.1 uncultured Clostridia bacterium | reverse complement strand
CTCTTTCAAAGCGTGATGAGCGACGCCGAAGTCGCGAGCATCTATACGCATCTGTTTCCGCATTCGTTTCAACTTTCAAATTACAAGGTTATCAACGGATATTGGAAGCAGCTCGGCAATACCTTGCTTGTGGTGGCGATCAATGCGTTTTTCATTCCTCTCACCGCTTGCATTACCGCCTTTCCGTTTGCGCGCAATAGGTTTATCGGCAAGAAGGTCTGCTTCGGTATAATCCTTGCTACCGTCATGGTGCCGGGAAGCGTATTGCTTGTGCCTACCTATATCATGTACGCTTCGGTCAATCTCACGGGGAATCTTGCCACGCTGTGGATACAGTCGTTTTTCGGCGGCGGCGCACTGAACATATTTTTGGTGATACAATTTATGCGCACCCTTCCCAAGGAATTGGACGAAGCGGCGCGTATCGACGGCGCGAATCTGTTTCAAATATTCGGGCGCATTGTGTTTCCCCTTGTGTTTAACGTGTTTGTCTATATTTGCATCAATACGGTGATTGCTTTGTGGATGGATTTCCAGAGTCCGCTCACGTATCTGTCGACCGGCAATCCCGAAAACTTCACGCTTGCCCTCAAATTCTATGTGGATTACACCAACAGTGCGGAGCTTAGCGGCAAATACAACGTAATGATGGCCATGGTGGTGTGCATGTCTCTTCCTCCCGTTGCACTGTTTCTCATATTCCAACAGCGCATGATAGGGGGGATCAAAATCGGAGGAGTAAAAGAATGATTTTCAGAAAAATATGTATCTTTGCGCTGGCCGTGGTTTGTGCTTTCGGGGGAACGGCTTGCGGCTCGGGCGGCAATCCCGAGAACCCCGATAACGGTGCGAACGGCGGCACCGTTGAAATTCCCAAGTATGACGAAATGGACGATTTTCAATTTACCGTGTCGCAGCTTGCGGGTTCCGACAGTTTGGGGCGCACGCTTTCGCCTACGACGCAGTCGTCTAACGGCAAATACGTAGGACTTTTTTACAACGTGAACAATTCGGAAGCGGCGTATTCCACGACGACGGCCATATACGACGTGCGCAAAATGATGTCGCAATATAAATCGCTCAAAGAGTGGTTGGCAGAGGGCGGTACCGTGAGCGGATACGTGGATTACAATCCCGTATTCGACCGTTCCAATGCGAATACGGTAAGTCCAAACAGTCAGACGCATTGGTATGCCGAACCCCTTTACGGTTATTACAGCAACGCCGACACGTGGGTGATTCGCAAGCAAATGGAGTTGCTCGGACTCATGGGCGTGGATTTCATTATACTCGATCTTACCAACTATCCTTATTACTTTGAATCGAGTTGCGCGGCGGTGCTTTCTACGATTGCCGAAATGACGGCGGCGGGCATGAACGTGCCCAAGGCTACCATTATGCTTCCTACCAATGCGCAATACGCCGAGACGATGATGTACGGCGTGTGGGGCAAATATTACAACAAAGAAGAGTATGCCGACGTATGGTTTGTGGGCGACGAAAAAATCAATCCCGTGGGCAAGCCCATGGTGATAGGCGGCTTTGAAACGCTGGATCAAGAGGATTGGAACGACAAAGTTTTCCTAAAACAGATGCAGTGGCCCACGAAGGCGTACATGCGCGACGCGCTTCCTTGGATGGATTATGCCGACAAGCAGTTCAATCACAACGGAATTATGAACGTGTCGATCGCGCAGACCAAGACGTGGGCGAGTGCGGCGTATCTCAATCCCGACACGCCGGGCGGATTTCATGCGCGCGGCTGGACCTACGGCGATTTGACCACCGGTTACGATCCCGAAAAAGTATATGCCGGCGCAAACTTTCAGCAGCAGTGGGACTACGCTATGAGCGGAGAGAGCGGCGACGTGCACACCGTGATCGTCACGGGCTGGAACGAGTGGGGAATGCGCAAGCTCGGATTGGGAGAGGTCAGCTTGGCGGACAGCAAGGCGGGCGTATTCGTGGATCAGTTCGACACCACCTATTCGCGTGAATGCGAGATGTTGGCGGGTGAGTACGGCGACAACTATGTTTTCCAGCTTGCGACGAATATCCGCAAATTCAAAGGACTCACCGTGAGCGAAGCTATACGGAATGAAAAGTATACTTTGGATTACAAGAGCGCCGATGCTTGGGCGAAGCTTTCACGCAAATATCTGGACGCCGTGGGCGAGACGGTGGCGCGCAACAAAAAGACGTTTGCGAAAGTCGATTTAACCTATGTGGATACCACCAATCGCAACGATATAGACTACGTAAAATTTGCCAACGACGACACGTATCTTTATGTGCAGACGGTGTGTGCCGACAACATCACCGCGTATAAGGCGGGCGACACAAGTTGGATGAATCTGTATCTTGCCACGGGGACGAACGGCTGGGAAAACTATTCCTATGTGGTCAACGGTTCGCCCGCATCCGACGGCACGACTACGATAGAAAAGCTGACGAAAGATGCGGACGGTAAGCCCGTTCGTACGGCGGTGCAGGCAACCGCCGACTATTACGTGTCGGGAAAAAGTATTTCGTTGCGTATTCCGCTCGGCGCGATCGGGGCGACTTCGGGTACGCAGATCCAGGCAAAAGCAACGGACAACGTGGGTGGCGGTTTGGCGGGCGGCGACGGCACGACATTCCGTGACGCGCTGTACGGCAACGCTTGGGATTTTTATCTGTACGGCGACGTAGCGCCCGCGGGCAGGTTGAATTACGCATATAAGATTGCATAAAGATATACCGCGCATTTCTCCTAAACGCCTGTTTTTGCAAAAAGGCTTCTCATTGCAAGGAAGCCTTTTTTCTTGCCCTGCCGTCCGATGTAAAAGTGCCGTATAAAAGCGATCATAAAAAAATGTGTCGATTTACTTGACGCGGGGGGGGGTATATGTTACAATATCTTATATATCTTAGAGAAGACAAGGGTGTCGTGATACATTCACGCGCCCTTTTCTTTTACAAAAATTTTCGGAAAGGAGTAAACACATGAAGTTTAAGAAATGGTTCGTCTCGATAATTGTTGCGGTGATGTGTCTTGTGCTTAGCTTTGCCATGGTAGGATGCGGTAACGATGACAAAACACCCGGCGACAACGGAGGAATTAACGCCGGCGACGGTAATAGCGGCGGCGACACGGGCAATACGGGCGGTGACGACACAGGCAATACGGGCGGTGACACGGGCAATACGGGCGGCGATCACACGCATACATACGGCGACTGGTCGATTTATATGCCCTCGGTGTTCGGCATGGGTTCCGCAATCAAAACCTGCGGTAGCGACAGTTCCCATACCGTCGTAGTGCCTCTGCCTGCGCTTACGGCAGATCACACCGGCTATGACTATACCTACGACCAAGACACGCATGTGACTACGTATACGATCGAGCATGACGAGGGAGACATCACGTTTACCAATACGGAGTATTTCGTAACGGTGGCAGACGGCTACACTTTTGCAAGTTTGTCCGCAGAGGCCGTCACCTGCTTTCTGACCGACGGTGAGGCGGACACATGGTATCGCGTTTCCGCCATGGTGAACAGCGAAGTGAGCAATAGCGTTTTGGTTTCCGCGGGTGTGGGCAACACGAATAACCCCGTTGAAATCGAGTATGATGTATTGCAGGCGTTCACGGTCGGCGCTAAAACCGAAGCCGTGGAAAACGTGACGTTGACGATCGAAGAGACGACGGCGTCTGATCCGGCCGATGCGTATACCCGTAGGCTTAATACGCAGATAATGAACTTGGCAACGAAAGCTGATCCCGAAGATTATGAGAACGGTGCTGAAAAGTTCTTTGTAGAAATCAGCGAGGCTGGCAATTATAAGTTCATTTCGCTGTTTGAATCATATGATATTGTAATTGGAAACGAATTTACCGAGGACGGCGAATTGACGGCAATATATCCCGACAACAATGAAATATATTCTCTTGCACAGGGCAAATATTATGTGCAAGTGTGGGCGAATGGTGCTTTTGCTCTTGTATCCTCTACGGCAGTTGTTGTCAAGCCAAACGAATCTACTACGGTAGAAAACGTAACGGCAGCCTATACATCGTTATATGTTTTGGGCGAAGAAACCAAGATATATCAGTTGACTGCGACAGTAGCAGGTGAGATGATTGATGAGGTTGTAATCAGCACATATCAGGACAAGAAAAATCCCTTTATTATTAAAGGTTATCAAGCGCGATCGCATGGGAATAATATCCGCATTGAGTCGCTTGCGGAAAGTTCTGTGGATGTTGTCATTACAATGGAAGAACTTACGGCTTATGATCCCGCCTCCGAATACACGAATGTTTTGACGGTAGACGTGCCTGTAGAAGTAAATGGTGGAAACTTCAACGCAGTCAAATATAAAGTGGAGATTGCCGAAGCCGGTTCTTATCAGTTCGTGTCCGATAAAATTGATACGAGGTTTGATATCTACATTGGCAATGAATTTACCGATGGTGAATTAGAAAGTCTTGGCGCATTCACCGATACGTATGATTTGGAAGTTGGAACATACTATATCGAGGTTTATGGGAGCGGTACTTTGACGCTCAGCAAAAAGTAACTTTTGAATAATTCCATATCCCCATAAGAAAAAGCTCGACTTCACGGTCGGGCTTTTTTGCGGCGTAAAAAAATGCACCTGCACGGTGCATTTTTCGGGTGGATTCACGAATAGTTTCAGAATCGTATTTTTACTTTTTGCACTTGCCGATGTGCTCGCGCAGGGCGGCAATGGCCGCCGTCATCACCGATTTGGCGCCGCCTACGTTCACCACGTACGTTTTGCCGGGCACGGTGAATTCGGCCGAATTGGTGGTGCCGGGAATCCATACGGGGACTTCTTTGGCTTTGCGCAGGCAACCGCCCGCTTCGATCACGTCGTGACGCACTTCGGTATTCACGGTGTTGAGCGCCACCGAAGTGATATCCTTGTACATAATGCTTGCCGACAGTTCGCTACTGTGGCGGTCGGTCAGCGAAACGGTGCGCGAGTACAGATACATGATGTCTTTTGCGTAGAGCAGAAACGAGGTCGTAATGCGCGACGTGCGCGCTTTGCCGTCGGTTCCCATGCGAATATATTCCGCGTCTTCGAATTCGGGGGTGCACACTTTGAGCGGGTCGATAATCCAAGCGGGCGGCAGGGAAAGCCCCAGCGTGGCGAGCACGCTTTGGCTGGTGATTTCCGCGGCGCGTTTGGCGACCAACTCGTCGAACTGCTCGTCGGTAACGGTGGGAATATTCTTTTTGCGCAGACAACCTTTTTTACGTTGTTTGTTAAAAAAGTAATTGATCGCCAAGATTTCGTCTTCCGATTTGCCCTTGACGGCGTCTTGGTACTCCAATTGTCTGCGGGCTTGTTCTTCTTTCATGGCTTGCGTCATGCGCGTATATCCTCCTTTTGCACGGTTCGCTATATAGTATACACCTTTTTTGCCCGCGCGTCAACGAGGAAGCGGAAAAACGAAAAATTTTCGGGCAGAGAATGTGGGCAGTGCGGTTGTAAATCCCCGTGAACTTGCCGATAATCCGATTGACATTCGGGGAAAAATCATGTACAATATATCTATTGTGCTGACGCAAGTCAAACCCGAGGAGAAGATATGAATACGATAACCGAAATCGTGTGGCCGAAACAAATCATCGCGGCGGAAAATGTGAAAAACGAAAAGGCGCTGTTGCAGGAACAGACGTTGCAGATTACTTTGAACGAACCCAATCTTGCCGTGGTGCAAGAAGGCGGCTATGTGGTTCTCGATTACGGTTTTGAACTCGCCGGTCGGGTACGGGTGCTTGCTCTTAAGGGAAGCACGCGCGTTCGTATCCGTTTGGGCGAAAGCGTTTCGGAAGCATGCAGTGATTTGGGGGAGAGTACGGCGACCAACGACCACGCGGTGCGCGATTGGGTAGTCACCGTTCCCAACTACAGCGACGAGACGCATTTCAACAGCGGTTTCCGCTATGTGCGCATCGATTGCTTGGAGGGCGAAATCGCGCTCAAGAGCGTAGTGGCGGTGTACACGCATTACGCAGGCGAACAACTCGGCTCGTTTGTGTGCGACAACGCGACGCTCAATAAGATATTCGATACGAGCGTGCGTACCGTGATGCTCAATCTGCAAAACGATATGATCTGGGACGGCATCAAGCGGGACAGATTGGTGTGGATCGGCGATATTCACCCCGAGATGATGTCGGCAACGCACGTCTTCGGCAGACTGAAAAACATCGAGACGGCATTGGACTTTTCGCGGAAAGGCACGCCGCTTCCGCAGTGGATGAACAACATGCCCACCTATTCGATGTGGTGGATCAAGATTCTGTACGATTATTATATGCTGACCGGTACCGACGACTTCGTGCGCGAAAGTCTCGATTACGTGGTACAACTCAGCAAGCAAATAGACGATAATATTTCGGATGACGGCGTTGTGCACGTGGATCTGTTTTTGGATTGGCCGACGCACGAGCAACCCGACGAGGAACCGGGCGTGGAAGCGCTTGCCTTGCTTGCCATGGATGCGGCGGCGGCGTTGTGCGATGCGTTCGGCGTGCCCAACCAAGCGGCCGTGCGCGCGGTGGCCAAACTCAAAAAATACAACAAAGTCGCAACGAGCGCAAAGCAGGCGATTGCCATGCAGTATCTTGCGGGATATAAGCCGAACACCGCTACGCTTACGGCGGGCGGCAGTGCGGGCATGAGCACCTTTATGAGCTACTTTATCTTGCGCGCCGTGCACGAAACGGCGGGCGGCAAGCAGGCGCTCGCTATGCTGGAAGAATACTACGGCGGGATGCTCAAGCTGGGCGCCACTTCGTTTTGGGAAGATTTCGATATCGAGTGGCTGAAAAATGCCGCTCCCATTACGCGCCTTCCGAAAAAAGGCGAGGTGGACGTGCACGCTTCCTACGGCAAGTATTGCTACGTGGGCTTCCGTCATTCGCTTTGCCACGGTTGGGCAAGCGGCCCCGTTACGTACCTTTACCGTTGTATTCTCGGCTTCGAGCCTCTTTCTGCGGGCTGTAAGCGCGTGCGCATAAAACCCGATTTGTGCGGACTCAAAACGGTGGACGCCAAGATTCCCGTACCCGCGGGAATCATCGAGGTGCATGCCGAGGCGGGCAAGAAACCGACGGTAAAAGCACCTGCGGGTGTGGAAGTCGTATTCGACTGATTTTTCGGAATAATGCGGGCGGTTGCTTGACGGCCGCGCTCGCATGCGTTATAATAATACTGTCGATTCGTAAGCGGATATAATCCGCTTGCTATGCGGAAGTGGCTCAATGGTAGAGCGTCAGCTTCCCAAGCTGGACGTTGCGGGTTCGAGTCCCGTCTTCCGCTCCAAAAATTCGCAGATAAAAATGGCTATGAAAAATAAAAAAATACTGATTGCCGCATTCACGCTTGCCGTCGTGATTGCCGTCGCAATAATTTCCATCTGTCTGTCTAAATGCAAAAAACCGCCGATTCCCGAAAATCCGCCGCCTGCGGACTCGGAACGTTTGCATACATTGAAACAATACCTCGATTACACGGAGAGCATTGACGCCGTCGACAACCCCGACCAGGGCTTCTATCGACCGATATATGTATGGGTCGGAGAAAACGGCGTAAACTACAATAAAGCCGTCATAAAC
>CAMUPJ010000083.1 GCA_947090725.1 uncultured Clostridia bacterium | reverse complement strand
TTATATCGGGTTTGCCAAAAAGTACTACGTAAAATACGAAAATTATCGCAACGGCAAATTGGAAAACAGTTACGAAAGCGAATATAACGACACCGCCTTTACGCTCGAGGAATACCGCGAATGGGAAAGCAAATATCCGGGAGCGCTGGCGTCGGTCAGTACAAGCAGAAGCGGCAGAAGTTTTAATATGGGGAATCTGTCGCTCGATAACAAAGCCTCTGCGTTTTATACAAACAATTTGCAACAGGTCGTGCTGGACAGTGCGTCCGTGCAACTGGTGGAGGGAAGCAACAGTGCGCATGTTGCCGCCGACGATGAAATTCTCATCTCCGAATTCGTATACGAAGCCATAAAAGCGGGAGAATTCTATCGTGTGAAAGACGGGACGATCTCCGATGAGAAGGTAACCGTAAATTCGCACAGCGACGTAATCGGGCAATACGTGACGCTCGGATCGAATCAGGGCGACGGCGTACCCGTGTATAAGATCGTCGGCATCTTTAAGGGCGAGGCGACGCCCGAGGCATATTCCAAGATGGAGCAGGCGGCCCAAAAAGGGGAAGAGTATAACGGACAAGAACGTTACGATTGGGATACCGAGCGTAGCAACGGTCTGTATGCCGCCGTGGCCGTCAGCGAAAATAATTTTTTGCAGTTCAAGAGTCAGAACAACGCAAACGACGGTTGGCACCTCGTCGAGAAATATTTCGGCACGGGTTGCGATATGCAATTGCGGTGGGAATACAACGGGGAGCCGAGCGGTATGAACTATGTGAACAGCATAGCGAAATACGACGCTTCCGCAACCGACAAACTGGAGATTTACGATCTGCGCGGCAATAAGCTCACTTCGCTTTCCGATTCGCAAGCGGCGATTTCTTCGTATAGCTACGGCACCTGGCTTGGCAAAGCGGTGGATTTTGCGGTAAGTATAGAACGGGAAGAGAATCCGGACTCGGATATTTGGGAAGTGTACTTGGAAGGCAAACCGATCTTGGGTGCAGACGGTCAGGTTCAGAATGAATACGGCTACTACGATTACGAAAACGGCGGCCAATGGGTGGAAGCGCGTTGTCCGCATACCGAAAACAAGCCGGAAGGGGAACAATTATACGACGGGGATCATATATACTCCGAGCAGTGTCCGGACTATCCGGGAAAATATCTTGACAAGCGTGTAAAAAGAGATACGTCAATCCGGGAATGTTTTAACGTATTGAATGAAGCCGAAAACATCGAGCAGTACAAAGAAGCGATCGGCAAGATTTATACGTTTATTACCGAGTATTCGCTCGATATCGATAATATTCTCACCGTTCGGGCAGAAAACAATAACGGGAACAGCAAACCGGTTTCCTACGCGGGTTGGTTCTTTACCGATAGCGATTATCTGCGGGATTGCGCATACGTAGGCGACGATTTGTTTACTACCTTCCGGTATGTGTCGAACGACGAATATCAGTCTGTGCGGGTTACCAAATATCAAGAGAATAATCCCGACGCATTTATCGGCATGATTTTCGTGCCGTACGACAAAAGCGCGTCGCTTACCGACAAATTGGTGGCGTTGCACCGTGTGCGCAACGAAGACGATTCGTATTTGAAGATCGGCAATTCGCTGATGGAAGGGCTTGACCAAGTCAACGGCATGGTGAGTGTTTTCAGTACCGTATTCATGTGGGTGGGCATCGTGCTGGCGGCGTTCTCGTTCCTTCTGATGTTCAACTTCATATCCGCGTCGATAGCTTCCAAAAAGAAGGAGATCGGTATATTGCGCGCCATCGGTTCGCGTACGCTGGACGTATTCAAAATCTTCCTGGCCGAAGCCATGATTATTGCGATTATCTGTTTCGTGATTGCAACGGCGGGAAGCTTCGGACTGTGCATTCTGCTCAACAAAATTATGATGCAGGAATCGGCGATGATTGTTACGGGACTATTGGTGTTCGGACCGATGTCGGTACTCATTATCGTCGGCATTGCACTGATTGTGTCGCTGACGGCCACGGTGATTCCCGTTGCGCTGTATTCGCGTAAGCCGCCGGTGGCAAGCATAAGAGCGCTCTGAAAATAATCCGCCTTTTTGACTCTGAAAAGGAGGAAGAAGAATCGTAAGAGAGGGGCACAGTTACAATCGTGTTTCCTTCTCTAAACATCTTTATTATGCAATGGCATTCTAAGGGAATCGATTATTTCAAATAGACTTATATGAAAGACACATAACTTATGTAAGCAGGTCAAGGGCGCCGCCCTTGTAGTTGCGGGTGGGTTTCAAAAGGGAGGACACAGTCTAAAGTGTCCTCCCTTTGCTCTTTTTCGCTAAGCCTTTTTGGAGTCAAAAAGGCGCTACACAACTATTTATTTATAAATTCGCAAAGGCACTCTTTGGCCTGTCTGCAACTGCAAAGCTTTTCTTCGCAGTCGCAACCTTCTCTGCAAAGGCATTCGTATTCGCCGCACAGTTCTTCCAAGCCGTTTACGATGTCTTCGGCGATTTCCGCGTCGGTCAGACGCACGCTGTCCCGCGCGGTCTCGGTGCAACCGCAGTTGCAATCGGAGGATACGCAGGAGCCTTTGTCGTTACAACCGCAGTTCGATTCGCTTTTTCCTTTGGTTATGTTCTTCCACCAGTTTTTCCAATCTGCCATTTTTCTTTCTCCTTTCAGTCGTTTTTGAGTTCGTCGCTCGCGATATCGAGGCGTTTGCGGCTTTCGTTTGCGGTTTCGCCCAAAATTTCGCGCAGTTTGTCGCTACTGCATTCACATGCGTAGTTACAGCATTTCTTGTACATCAGTTTTTCTTTCTTTTCTACCGATTCGGGTGTAGGCATACAATTGTTCTCCTTTTTGTTGATACGAATAGCTTGTACCGAAGCGTTTGCATTTATACCTTGCTTTTTTTCGCGAGGTGATGTATACTATAGAAAAACGGCGGTAGGTAGAGTACGTGGGAAAAATTACCGACATACAACCCCAAGCACGCAACAAAGGGCGGGTCAACCTGTATATCGACGACAAGTTTTTTTGCGGGCTGGAAAAACTTACCGTGCTTTCGCATCGACTGCAAATCGGCGACGAGGTGGACCCCGATGCGCTCGGAACATTGGTGGCCGACAGCGAGGCGACGACGGCGTTTGACAAAGCCGCCAAATATCTCGGCATGCGGCCGCGTACCGAAAAAGAAATGCGCACGTATCTCGAGGGCAAAAACTATATGCCCGAGACCGTAGACGCCACGCTTGCGAAGCTCAAGGCGTACGGCTATATCGACGATGCGGAGTATTGCCGCATGTATATAGAAACGTACCGCCATAAGTCGGGGGCGCGCAAATTGGCGGCGGAGCTATGGCAAAAGGGGGTCGCGCGGGAACTTGCGGACGAAGCGTTACAAGAGCTTGACGATCAAAGCGAGGAAGTGACGCGCATGGCGGAAAAATATTTGCGTTCGCATTCGCCCGACAAGCAGAAACTGACGGCATATTTGTTGCGGCACGGGTTTGCGTATGAAACGGTGAAAAGTGCGCTTCGCGCGTTGGACGTAGCGTTTGTAAATCCCTACGACGAGGACTGAGAGAACCGTAGCGGTCGCGGCGATGGGTAAGCACAATGTGTGGCGGCTGTGTCGGTAAAAGTTTTTAGCAAGTTATTTTACAAAGCGATAAAACTTGAACAGCAACCGTGGCGGTCGCGGCGATAGGTAAGCACAATGTATGGCGGCTGTGCCGGTAAAAGTTTTTAGCAAGTTTTTTTACAAAGCGATAAAACTTGACAAGCAACCGTAGCGGTCGCGGCGATGGGTAAGCGCAATGTGTGGCGGCTGTGCCGGTAAAAGTTTTTTGCAAGCTTTTTTACAAAAAAGCGAAAGGAGAATGAAAATGAATACGTATGTTCCCAAGATTTTATTGCCCCAAGGGGTTGCGGTAGGACACGCCGACAACAGCGTGACGGGGTGTACTGCGATCGTGTGCGAAAAGGGCGCCGTGGCGGGAGTGGACGTGCGCGGCGGCGCTCCGGGAACACGGGAAACCGATCTTCTGCATACCGACAAAGCCATGCAGAAAATCCATGCCGTCGTGCTCAGCGGCGGCAGCGCCTACGGGCTGGAAGCGGCCTGCGGCGTGATGCACGCTCTGCGCGAAAAGGGCGCGGGCTTCGCCATGGGCGAAAAGGTGGTGCCCATCGTGTGCTCGGCGGTTCTTTACGACCTGAACGGCCCCGACTATAACTATCCCGATATCGCGATGGGACGGGCGGCGGAGAAAAACGCTTCTGCCGAAAATGTGCCGTTCGGCAAAATCGGCGCGGGAACGGGCGCGACGGTGGGTAAGATCCGCGGACTCGAGTATGCCTCCGACGGCGGAATCGGCGCGGCAACCGTGGGTACGCCCGATCTGTTTGTGACCGCGATCGTGGCGGTAAACGCTTTGGGCGACGTGGTGGATCACCGAACGGGAAAAATCATCGCCGGAGCGCACGACAATGCGGGCGGATTTCTCGATACCGTGGGGTGCGTGCTTTCGGGGAATTTTGCGCGGCTTCTGTACGGAAACACCACCATCGGCTGTATTCTGACCAATGCGAAACTCGACAAGGTACAGGCCAACAAGCTTGCCGCTATCGGACACAACGGATTGGCGCAGTCGATTAAGCCCGTGCACACCGACCACGACGGCGATACGTTGTTTGCGCTTTCCGCGGGGGAAGCGCAGTGCGAGTTTACCATGCTGGAAGTGATGGCGGTAGAAGCGGTGTCGCAGGCGGTGACGGGCGCGGTATTGCATAAGGAAGTTTAGCACATGTTGGGTACCGATATTATAGAAATTTCGCGGGTGGAAAAATCGATTGCGAATCCGTCGTTTTTTCTCGGGGTATTTACCGATACGGAGAGGGAATATTACGCGGCGCACGGGAGTCGCGCCGAGACGCTTGCGGGTATGTTTTGCGCCAAAGAAGCGGTTGCAAAAGCGCTCGGTACCGGCTTTGCGGGGTTTCGCCCGAGCGATATAGAGATACTGCACACACGGGCGGGCGCTCCGTATGCGGAACTGCGCGGCAAAGCAAAAGAGAAATTTCCTACCGAGTCGGTGGAAATTTCCATTTCGCATTGTAAAGCGTATGCCGTAGCTACCGCGCTGGTGCGGGAAAAACGGTAGTACCGAAAACGAGTGGGAGACAGGGAAATGACGGAAGTATTGACGGTGAAAGAGGTGAAAGAAGCGGAAGCGCGTGCCGCGGCGTACGGCCTTACGGAGGACGTGCTGATCGAGAATGCGGCGGCGGCGCTCAAAGAAGCGGTGCTTTCGCTCACCGAACCGCAGGACAGAATCTGTGTGTTGTGCGGCGGCGGAAACAACGGCGCCGACGGCTTGAGTCTGGCGCGTATGCTCTTTTTGGCCGATCGCAAAGCGGAAATCGTGCGCACCGGCGCGCGGCAGGGTGCGGCAAGCGAAGCGCGGTACAAAGCGTGCGTAGAGTTGGGAGTGCCCGAACAGCGCGCCCAAGACTTCGAACCCAACGAATACGCGCTTGTCGTAGACGCTATGCTGGGCACGGGATGCGACCGTCCGCTCGAAGGCGAGTTGCGCGAAATCGTGTTGCGCCTCAACGAAAGCGACGTGTTTACCCTGGCCGTCGATATTCCCAGCGGACTCAACGCCGATACGGGGGAGACCGAGCTTGCCGTCATCGCCAACGAAACGCTGACGTTTTCCTTTGCCAAAGTGGGGCATATTGTGGGAACGGGGCGCAACTATTAAGGCAATCTCGTAGTAGCGGATATAGGATTACGCGGCAAGGGAAGCGTGCAACTCGTGACGGGCGACGACCTTACCGTGCCGTCCCGCAAACCGGTGAGCCACAAGTATCATTACGGGCGCGTGCGAATCATCGCGGGGTCGCCCACCATGATCGGCGCCGCATTATTGGCGCATGAGAGCGCCGTAGCGGCGCTTAAGAGTGGCGCGGGACTTGTCACGTTGTGCGTGCCCGAATCGCTTCGTGCGGCGTACCAAGCGCGCGTAAAGGAAGAAACGCTTTACTTTTTGCCCGACAGCGACGGCAAAATTCTCTTCGATAAAGAGCGCCTCGACGCTCTGTTCGTAAAGACGGGAGCGATCCTGATAGGGCCGGGCATGGGCGAGAACGACCGACTGCTTTCCGTGATAGAATATATAAAGGATCGCTTCGACGGCACGCTTGTGATCGATGCCGACGGACTCAATGCGCTTGCGGGTCATATGGAAATCCTCTCGGCGCACAAAGCGAATATTATTCTCACGCCGCATATGGGAGAATTCGAGCGGCTTTGCAACGGAGAGTTTTCCGATCCGTTTTTGTCGGTGACCGATAAGGTGCGGGAGCTTTCCGCACGCTATCGCGTGGTGATTGCCGCCAAGAGCGCCACCACCGTGATTTCCGACGGCGACAAGGTATACCTGAATGCAACGGGTACGCCCGCCCTTGCAAAGGGAGGAAGCGGCGACGTGTTGGGCGGCATGATCGCGGCGTTTGCCTGCCGTTCCGATCCGCTCCTTGCCGCTTTGCGCGGCTGTTATCACTTCGGCAAGTGCGCCGAAGTCGCGGAAAAAATCTACGGGGCCGAGAGCTTGCTGGCAAGCAACGTGATTGTCAAATAGTCCGACAAAATAAAAAAGAAAAGAGCCGTATGTACTTTGCGTATGGCTCTTTTTTTGTTCAGTAATTTTCCGCAAATCCCAGCGATATGAGAATTGCCTTGTCTACGCGTCGCAACGTATCGCGGTCGAGGGAACCGAGCTTTTCGCGCAGACGGCGTTTGTCGAGGGTGCGCAGTTGCTCTAAGAGAATCACCGAATCTTTGGGAAGCCCGAACTGCCCCTGATGCACTTCGATGTGCGTGGGCAGTTTTGCCTTGGTCATTTGACTGGTGATTGCGCCCGCTATGATCGTGGGGGAATAACGGTTGCCCACGTTGTTTTGTATGATAAGTACGGGGCGAACGCCGCCTTGTTCGCTCCCGACCACCGGACTTAAGTCCGCATAAAATATATCGCCGCGCCTGATTTCCAACGTACTGTCATCCTTGTTTAACGATTGCTGATATCGAGATTGATGTCACCCATATCGGTATAGCCGTTTTTTACTTCGTCCTGTTCCATAATATGCGGATCGATGGCATATCGGTTCAGAATCTGTGTGATAAAGCTTTCGATATTCGTATCCATTCTTGCGGCCGCCTCCTCCAGTATTGCGTTGAGTTCGTCTCCGACTTCTATCTGATATATGTGCATGTTATTATACCGCCTTTTTGCGTTTCTAAACCTATTGTGCGAAAATATGACAAAAATATACGTTTTATTTAAGCCTTTTGCTTCCCATTCCGAAAGAGATTGCTTCGCTGCCGCTCGCAATGACATGGGGGGGTACTGTCATTGCGGGGAGTGTACCCTGCGGTTTTACTGTCATTGCGAGGAACGAAGTGACGAAGCAATCTCATACATAGAGTAGAGATTGCTTCGCTATCGCTCGCAATGACACGGGATGGTACTGTCATTGCGGGGAGTGTACCCTGCGGTTTTACTGTCATTGCGAGGAACGAAGTGACGAAGCAATCTCATACATAGAGCAGAGATTGCTTCGCTGTCGCTCGCAATGACAAAAGCAATCCCATACATGGA
>CAMUPJ010000082.1 GCA_947090725.1 uncultured Clostridia bacterium | reverse complement strand
TACTGAATCAGATCCACCAAGAAAGAAGGTTCCGTAACGCCTGCCTCTATATCGTTTTCATCGAGATACCCCTCGAAATCACTTCCCGCATCGAAATGGATATCCTGCACTACGTAGTCGACAATGCGCAAATAAGTACGCGGTTCGTCGGGTTCCGTTGTGACCACTTCGTAATCGGCAGGGTTGTTGTCGTGTACAAAGTCGCGAATCGAATACTCTTTGGGCGCAAACATTCCGTTGCCTTCCGTTCCCTCTCTGCCGCCGGCCAAAATCAGATTGCGGTTCGCCTCTCCCGTTCCCGCCATATCGATGGGAGCGGAGTTGCCTACCACAAGTGTAATGGTCAACTCGCCGGTAACGGCGCCGGAGGAATCCTGCACCACCAACACAATACGATCGCTCGCACCGCGCTCATACGAATTCACGCGAATCACCAGCGTCGAATTATTGTCGTCGGTAACATATACGTGGAACCGTTTGTTGGCAATCGTCGCCTGCTCGGAGCTGGTTCTTGCCACACCCGATTCGCCGTTTTCGATCCACATGGTATATGCCGAATGACCGGAAATTTCATGCAAATCGATTCTGCCTGCCGCAGCGCGGGGGCTGACGAACGAGAAACGTTCCTTATTCTGCCGATCGGAAGTATAGTCGTTATCCATTACAAGATCGGTCAGCGGAATACGCAACACACCGCCGTTGTTGGCCGTAAGCAACGATTCGCTGTTGTCCATGCTGAGCGTAACGGTAAGCTCCGCATTGCCCTCCGCATCTTTGGTATACGACGTTTGCCGCGCCTCGCTACGATACTTCTGATCGATCGCATTGGCGTTGTTGGCCTGGATATACCCGTTTTCTTCGGCATTCTCCGGCGTGTCTTCCAACAAATCCATATAAGCGTTGCGGAATGCGGGCGCGCTGTTGCGAATACCCATCGTGATCTTCGTGGTGGCCGTACCGGTCGCACTGCCGTCACGAGCGGTAACTTCGATGTCCAAATACACCGTCTTGCCCGAATATCCCGCGATATCGATCTTGTTCGTCACGGTAAAGCGCAAAACGGGAAGCGAAGTGCCCGACACAGTCGTTTCGGCGCGCTGGATGGAGAATGCGGAGGCTGCCGCATCGGCCACACCCGGCGTACTCATATGATTGAATACCTCACGTTTTCCTTCTTCGTCTTCGGTATCGGCCAGCGTGTAAATGGCAACCACACGGTAGCTTCCTTCCACATACGTCAATGCGTCGCCGTCGGGATCGGAAAACAGCGCTTCGTCGCGCGTCGTATACGGATTGTACACGAAGTAATCCCAACTGTCGCCCTTGGCGCCCTCTACCGTGAGGTACGGCAGATAATTGTCGCGGATATTATTGTTGCGCGAGGTATCGCCCACCTCCACCGGTGCGGAATTGAGCACGCGCGTCGTAAGCGTAGCGCCTGCCGAACGTGCCGGTTGCGTAGTGTAGAGCGGACCGTAATCGCCCGAAACGTCTCTGCGGCTGATATGTTTGGTCACTTCCACATACAGCTGGAAGCCTTCGCGGTTGATATTGCCTGCAATCTTGTTGAATCCGTTGGTCGCCTTGGCGGGTTGCAACATCATTGTCTTTCCGTCGGAAGAGAAGGTAATATCGCCGATAAACTGCCGCACGATATTGGAATTGACCGAACGGAACGCATCGAGCGAATTATCGGTAACGTCGAATTCGGCCACCAGATACGCACTCTTGTCGGAAAGCGCAAGGAAGTCGTTGACCTGCAAAGCGGCGATTTCCGAATCCTCGTTTTCGGGATTTCTGTAATACGCCAGCGTATACAGATTGACGGAATACGCGGTAAGCGACGCATCGGCATCGCCGTCCTCGATAAGTCCGCCGCCGCCCGGCATCGATACAAGGTTTACATTATACAACTGATGACTGCGGTTGAAATCGGCCAGACTGGTCACCGCAATCTCGCGGGCGTTGTTGGACGCCGCCGCTACCGCGCGGGGATAGATGTACACCCGCAACTGTATGGACAAAGCGTGATCGGTAGACGCATAGTTCGGGTCGCAAATATAGAATTGCACCGTAGCATACATATCTTCCGAACGCGTCACGTCATTCTGGAAGTTGAGCGCACGTACCGTAAACTGCGTATGCGCCAACGTCAGCGCCGGATTGGACGAGCGGTGCGTAATGGAGAGATACTTGGTAGTATCGGCCGGCACGCCGCCCGGGTTATCCTGGTCGCTGATATTAAAGAGATTGCCGCCGCTCATTTCCAGCAAATACAAACGTGCCGTATCGCCGAAGTCCACGTCGGTCGCAAAATCGGACGTGCGAAGCGTGATTTCTTCGTCTACGGCCATCTTGAGATCGTACACGTAGCTACGCAATCCGCCGGAAGTACTGGTGGAATTGTAGCGGACTCTTCCTTCGTAGTCCCCGTCGATCAACGACGAACCTACGAGTGCATTATCGGTCAAAGCGGTGGGATCGGTAGACTCTACGCTGATCTTCATCGTATAGGTAAGAGAAAGCGGTTTATCGTCCAGCCCCGTACGACCGTCGGTCAACGTGATGCTGATCGTTGCGTTGGTACATGCCGCCTTTGCCTCGATCATCACAGCCGTATAGCCGTAAGGCGTCGTGCCGGTTACGGGGACGGAACCCGTCTCGAACGGTACGTAGTTGAGAGGCGTGATATCAATAATGTCTTTGCCCACACTGGACACCACACCGTCGCCGTCCACGTCGGGATCGAAACGAAGCGTCCAAGGCGCATCGTCACTGGCGATCGCCATGTATCCCAAATTGACGCGCGCACCCGCGGCGCCGCTTGCGTTGTTGCCGGAGATGACGACATTCTGCAACTCGGGACCGTACGTCCAGGAATCATACCCTTTTTGGCCCAAATTCTTGCTGTTGTCGGCATCGCCACCTTTCAAAGCCGCGAAATACGAACCGTTATACCCGTTCACATCCTCCCCGCCGACCGTAGCGGATATATTCTTTCCTTCGATAAATCCGGCCCAAGGCGTCGTGTACAGCGTGAAGTATTGTCCCGTCTTCATCGTAACGGGGCCGGTCTGTGTTGCCTGCGAAGTAAGCGTAGGCGCCGCATTGCCGATATGCACGTCCAAAAGCGCAACCGCCTCGGCTCCGTGACTGTCGGTAAAGGTAAAACGGATTCTCGCCGCCACGTCGTCGCTGGAAAGACCTTGTACGCGACTGACTACCGATATCTCGATCGTCTGCCCTTCCACCTTGCATTCGATGGCGTTTTCGTTGGTTCCGTGTCCTGCGCTGAGGAATTCCACGTGGACCAGCGTATTGGTTTGTGCCTGCAAACCGCCGCAAGCGGGTACACCGTTGGGCGCCTGCGAAATCACACCGCCCGTACCTTCTACCCTATGCGTTGTGCGCAGATAGTCGGCCGTATCTTTTTTGATATTCGCTTCGGCATCGTAAATGTATCCCTGCGGATTGCTCGACGTATCGTCGGGATCCACACCCTGCCACTGCGTATCGTCGGTGAGCTTGCCGATCTGCTCTGCCGTATAGTAATTCTTCTGACTGTCCAGCAACATATCGGCATCTTCGATGATATCGCTGATGCGGAAAGTAATGCTGCGGCCGCCCTTGGTAAGTTCCACGGAACGCATCGGAATTTCTCCGACGGTATCGTTGAAGTTGCTGATATTCACCGAAGGCGCCGAGTTGCCGATTCGGATACGGAAGGAAAGTACGTCGAAGCTCGAATCGGTAAAGCTCGTGCTGTTGCTTGCCGAACCGATGCTGATGCGGTCATACACAATCAACTTCAGCGGATAATAGATGTATGCTACGTTCCCTTCGGTAATAGTATCGCTGTCCTGATACGTGCCGTTGTAGGCAACTTTGAGTCCGCGACTCGCCGCGGCGGCGTCGATAGCCTTCTTGGTGGGATGCGACGCATAGTCGATGTTAAACGTGGTAAGGCGTTTGGGCGTAATCGTCACATACTTGCTGTCCGCCCCCGACGGCGATACTTCGAAATAATTGCTGTACTTGGGATTGATCTGTGCCAAAAGCTCCGGCTTAATCGTATAGCCGTCAGTACTGTTCCCGTCGAAAATGTCGCTGACGCCCGCCGAAGCCGACACGCCGAAATACGCTCTCACGCGTGCACGCATCGATACGTCCAACAGCGTCGAACCGCTCAGTTCCCCGCGGATGTACGCAACCTGTTCGGGCGTGAAAGATCCGTTTATGGAAGCGCCGAGGAAGTACATCTCTTCGTCGTACGTATAACCGCCGACTACGCCGGCATGGTCATAAGTTCCCGTATCGCTGATAAGATTGAAAGGAGGCGTATACTTGTTGCGGTCGGTGTCGGGATAATGCGTGAGCGCAATGGTATGCCCGTCGGAATCGGAACTCAGATCGATTTCCACTTCGTTCGCCGCACCCGAGATACTCAACGACGTATTTTCTACCGACAACGGCACAATGATCTCCGCCGTTTTGTCTTCCGTTCCGTCGCCGTCGTCGATTTTTACGCGTTGTACCGTAATCGGGTTTCCCTCGCTATCCGTTACGATATTACCGGACTCGTCAAGAAGATTCGTGCTTGCCGTCGTCCAAGCCGCCATACGGATGGTAAGGGTGAGGTTACCCACGCTACGCACGCCGCCCTGCTTCTTGATAAAGCTCAGGCCTTCCAGATCTTCCATAAACGCACTTCCCTGTGTGGAGACAATACGCGTAGGAGTACCGCTTGCATCCACTCGGAACCGCTGTTGACCCGTCAGGTAATGCGACTGCGTGCCTAACACATTGGTCAAGCGACCGATGGTGATATACGGATTGTCGTTGAGCGTATTGCCGCTCCACGTCTGATATCCGTCGGAAAGAGAAATCGCACCGTAAATATCCGTAGACGAAGCGGCCGGCAACCCCTGACCGTTCGCGTCGTAAGTCGCGCTTTGGAATTTGCCGATATTATACCAGGCAAACGCAGTCTGACCCGCACCGTACTGCGGCGCAGACACGTTGTTGGCCGGCCAAGCGAAATAGCTGAGCGGCACGTTGATACCCGACGTAGTGACGTTGAGTCCCTCGTAGCGGAATAACTCTTTGCCGGTGGTATCGTCTATCGTCTGGTCTACGTCCACATGGTAATAATAGGTAGTACTACCGTCAGCTTTTTCCGGGCCGGTTGCCGTCCAAACATTGTTGATACTGATGTTGTTTACAACAGCATTGCTCTTCCATTTGCTGAAGTTATCGTATAAGCCGAGCGAACGGATAACAATGCGGAATCCGAAAGTTTCCTCCGTGGAAATGGTGACATTCGGCTCGAATTTGCCTTCCGCTACCGTACGGGGACCGGAATAGGCCGATTTCGCCGAAACGGTATTGCCGCCCGCCGTCGCCGTCTGTCCTTCGGGTAAAGCGTCTGCCGGCACGGAAACCGTTCCGTTGCTATCGCGCAAACGGATCTTGATATCCACACTGCCCGTAGGTTGCGTGGTAAACGCAAAAGCAATGACCCACTCGGTAGTGGTATTGGCCGCTACCCCGTCGTCGGTCCACACGAGGTTGCCCGCCGAATTGCGTGTAAAGAAGTGCAACTGCACAATCTTGTGACTCGTATAATACGAAGAGTTCGCACTATAGAAATCGGAAATCAATACGGCGCTGCTATCCGCCATTGTCGTGCCCACGTTAAATCCGGGCGCGACGGCATTGGACTGTCCCGTATAATTTGCCGCGGCGAGCGAAAGCCCCTGCGCTTGGTCTTTGTCTTGCGCTATAAAGCGAACTTGCGCGCTGGAATACGAGAAGTTGGCATTGGTGCCGTACAAGCTGATAAACGTCGTATTTCCGCCGCGTTGTTGTATGTTTTTGTACGCTTCCATTGCCTCGTACGACGAAGCGATATACAGAGGCTTGAGTACGGTACCGGACAAATCGCCGCCCGTAGGACTGGTCAAAGGCAATTTCTGTCCGCTGCTGTCTGTATCTTCCGAATTGTATTGCGCCTGCATCGTATCGATTTCGGAACGCCATACGTAATCCGGTTGGTCGGCGCCCTCTACACGCGCGTCTTCCATTGCGTTGTTGTCGGTCATATCGGCATACACAGGCGCCGAGTTGACGACTTCTATCTGGAAATCGTACGGTTTGCTGTCGGTTGTGCCGATCGCGTTGTCGGTGACTTCGAAGCGGACATAGACGCCGCCCGGCACACCCTGCGTACTGGAAAGTCCTTCCAAAATCAGACAGTTGTTAAAGCCCATACGGTTGTTGGAGCCCGATCCGATGGTAGCACGCACGTACACGTTCTCTCCGTCGGCGAACTCATGGAACACACCGTTGATATCTTTTGTTCCCACTTTGATACCCGAAATTACGTCGGCAAACAGCACGCCGTCGCCGTCGGGATCGGTAAAGAGGTCGCTGAGCGTAAACTCGCGGATATTGTACGTCGTCTCGTTCAGGATGAAATAATCGTCGTTTTTCGAAGGGCGATCTTCCGCAGTAGAACTGTTGGACAACGTAGGATTGGCCGAAAGCCACAATACTTCGGGTACTTTCGGGCTGGTACGCACTACAGGCAACGAGTTCTCTACATATATACGGATTTCCGCAGTAGCGGTATCCCCCGCCGAAGTGGTCACCACATAGTTAAACGAAATATATCCGCTCGAAGGCGTTTTGCGGTTGGCACGGATGAGGAAATGCTCCGCTACCGTATCCGTTGCGGCCACATAATGCACTTCGCCGTAGTATTCGTTGGAAACCTGCGGATTCTGGTTTGCCCCTGCAATCGTCAATTGTTTGAAGTGGAAATTATTGACGAGCGTAGGCTCTGCCGACGCACTGCTTGCCGCATACACCGCAATGTTTTTGTTGATACCGCTGACCATATTGGCGTGCGCGGCGCTTCCGTCGGGCACCGTATCGTACTGCCAAGAACCGTTTACATAGCTGTTGACCGAATAAGTATCGGGATCGTAGAACAGATCGTAAGGGCTGATACGGATTTCGCGCCCCACACGGGTGTTGAAGCGGAAAATCGGATTGCCGCCGCTGGTACCCGTTACACGGTAGGTAGAACCGCCCAGGTGATCCTCGTCGGGGCGTTTATTGTAGTTGGGGGACGCGCCCAAATCGTTACGCGCGTTGGTATTATTAAACGTAGTATTCTGCACGTTTACGGCAATGCGGATCGTGCCGCGACGTTTTGCCGTATCGCTCAGATTGTGCGTATCCATAACGTCTACGTTAAAGCTGAGATATTGTCCGTTCGTCGATTTGAGAAGCGTAACTTTCAGTCCCCAGAAAGCGACGTACGCTTCGCTGGCGCCGTTGGGATGCTCAACCGAGATAATCTCCGACGCAAGCAGATTGGCGATTTCCGTATCGGTAAGCCCCAACAAAACGGAAGTGCTTGCATACAGCCACACGCGGCTTACGGTAAAGAACTCCTTAAATCCCAACTCGGGATCGGTAATAGACAAATACGGATTTTGTTGCGAAAGTGCCGCCAGCAGTCTGACGTTGGCCGCCGAACCGGGCGAAAGGAATACCGCCTCGGTATGCGCATAGGTTGCGGGGGCGTCCTCCTGCGACGAATCGATGGTATCGTTCCCTATCTTGCGTTGCGGGTTGCTATTGTTGCGCATAGCCGACACGTAGTTATCCACGTCATGCGCAAACGGAATGACGTTGCGGCTTGCGTCCGCCGTCGCATTACCGTTGTTGGCACGCGCGTCTTGCGAAAGGTTGCCGTCGCGGTCGATGGG
>CAMUPJ010000081.1 GCA_947090725.1 uncultured Clostridia bacterium | reverse complement strand
TCTTTCGGAAAAGAAAATACAAAGGAAGACGTAGAGTATACCATAGAAAAAATTGTGGAAACGGTCAACAAGCTACGTGCGATTTCGCCGCTGTTTGCCGAATTCAAGGGAGGAGTCAAAAATGTATAACGATCGCGTGATCAAAGAGTTTTCCAATCCGCAGAATGCGGGAGAGTTAAAAGACGCCAATGCGGTGGGGCAAGTCGGCAATGCCACTTGCGGCGACATTATGAAAATTTTCATGAAAATCAACGATGACAACGTCATCGAAGACGTGAGTTTTCAGACCTTCGGTTGTGCCGCGGCAATTGCTACCTCGTCCGTTGCCACCTCGATGATCAAGGGAAAAACCGTGGACGAAGCGTTGAAAATCACCAATGCGCAAGTTGTGGAGGAACTCGGCGGTTTGCCGGCACAGAAGCTCCATTGTTCCGTTTTGGCGGAAGAGGCAATCAAGGCTGCCGTGCATGACTATTTGACGAATTATAAAGCGCAGAAGCATACAAAAGAATAATTTTTCATCGTATAAAATATTGAAAAACGTTTTATACTACCTCTAACGGAGGTGAACAAATGAAAAATACATTGTTTGTAGGGATTGCACTCGGTATGGCGGCCGGCGCTTGCATTGCGAGCAACAGTTACAAAGCGCGTCAGGTTGTGACCAATGCACAAGAGCAAATCAAAAGCAAATTGTGTCCGCAGGAGCAGGGGAATCCCGGTGGCGAAAACGGTCAGAATTAGAGATTAGATGTCAAATTTGCATCGATTTCCAAAAAGCGGATAATTTGTCCGCTTTTTTCTTTTGCTTTTTGCCGCAAGATATGCTATACTGAATGTATGGTCTACGAATATGTACTGTACTTCTTTCTCTATGCGTGTATCGGATGGTGTGTAGAAGTGATACATGCTACGCTTAAGCGTGGCAAATTCGAAAACCGAGGTTTTCTGAACGGTTGCTTATGTCCTATCTACGGTGTTGGTGCCGTATTGATAATTCTGTGTTTGACGCCAATCAATATCGGCGTATACGTGCTGTTTCCCGCGTCGGTATTGCTTGCATCGGTATTGGAGTTTATTACGGGATTCGTGTTGGAAAAGCTGTTTCGTACGAAATGGTGGGATTATTCTCAAGAGCACTTTAACATCAAAGGATATGTATGCGTAAAGTATTCTCTTTTGTGGGGCCTGGCATGCGTTTTGTTGGTAGATGTTGTGCAACCGCCAATCGCAAAACTGATAGGAAATATTCCTGATCTTGCAGTATGGATCGTGTGCGGTATTTTGACAGTCGGCTTTACAGTGGATTTGATTTTTACCGTTATACAACTTTGTGCGCATAACAGAAATTATGCGGCTATTGAGAAGATTTGCACGGCCTTGCGCGTACCTTCGGACAGCATAGGTACCAAAATTTCCGATTCTGCGTTTGAAACCGATCGGAAATTGAAAGAATTGAAAGCAAAAATACAAGCATCGCGTCTTTATAAGGCTTTTCCCAATCAAATACGTAAAAGCAAGAATGCGGATTTGCGTTTGGATGACGGAGAAATACATGATCATACAAAAGAGGAATAACCGATGAAAATATTGGCAATCGATTACGGCGATGCGCGCATCGGGCTTGCAATGTCGGACGAAAGTGAAACCTTGGCAAGCCCTATCGGTACGTATCTTTCTCAGTCTATGCGTAAAGATATCGATTATATTGCGCAGTTAGCCAAGGAGAAACAAGTCGGTCGTATCGTATTGGGTCTGCCCATCAATATGGACGGTTCTTTGGGGCCGCGGGCCGACAAGACAAAAAGCTTCGGGTCGGTTTTGGAACGCGTCAGCGAAATTCCGGTCGTATATAAAGACGAGCGTCTTACTACCGTCAGTGCGGAAAAAACGCTCATCGAATGCAACATGCGCAGAGAAAAGCGCAAACAAGTTATTGATACTCTTTCCGCCCAGATTATTTTGCAAAGTTATCTGGATGCGCAAAAGCGTATAAAAGATCAAAAATAATAAACGGAGTAAAGCAAAATGAAAGAAAACGAAAACACGTCCAATGTGGAAATTTACGAAGACGATTCCGTCGTCGAATTATTCGACGAAAACGAACAACCCGTGCAGTTCCGTGAAATTGCCAGTATTGCGTTGGACGGAAAATTTTACGAACTTCTGCAACCGGTAGAGCCGATAGACGGTATCGGAGAAGACGAAGCCGTTATTTTCGAGTACGAGGACGTGGAAGGTTCCGACGAACGCAATTTCACACCGTTGTTTGATGAAGAACTGCTTGACAGAGTTTTCGGCGAATACCTGAAAGCGGCCAGTGAATTGGATTGCGACTGTTGTGATTGCGAAGAATGTCATCACGACGGAGAGACATGCGACGGGGAAGACTGCGATTGCGGTTGCGGCTGCCACCATCATCACGAGCATTAAGGAAATACGGAAGCGATACGATTTTTTTGGCTGCGTTCACAGAAAATAGCAGTAATTCGTTTGCTTTCTTTATAATGTTGTGATATAATCGATAAGGTTTTGAATACACACCCGACTCGGATTCGTTTTTCTGTTGGGTCAAGGTAAATTTTCATGCCTTGATTTTGGAAACGGAGTGGATGGTCGGGGAGGCTCAAACAGGAGGATCAAATATGGCAAACATTGTTTCTATGAAACAGCTTCTGGAGGCGGGCGTACATTTCGGACACCCGACGCGGAAGTGGAACCCCAAGATGAAGAAGTACATCTACACGGCAAGAAATGATATTTATATCATCAATCTCGAAAAAACCGTGGGACTTATCGACGAAGCGTATGCATTCATCAAAGAAGTAGCGGCTTCGGGTAAGAGTATTCTCTTCGTAGGCACGAAAAAACAGGCACAGGAAGCCATTGCGCAAGAGGCGACCAAGTGCGGCATGTTCTACATGAAATCCCGTTGGCTCGGCGGTACGCTGACCAACTTCACGACGATTCGTTCCCGTATCGAGCGCCTTAACAAGCTCAACCAAATGGAAAAGATGAACGAATTCAACGTGCTTCCCAAGAAAGAAGTGATAAAGCTGATTGCGGAACGCGATAAGTTGGAAGAGAATCTGGGCGGTATCAAAGATATGCGCACGTTGCCCGGCGCCCTTTTCGTGGTTGATCCGCAAAAAGAGCATCTTGCCGTGGCCGAAGCGCGTGCGTTGCATATTCCCATCGTAGGCATTGTAGACACGAACTGTGATCCCGACGAAGTGGATTATGTGATACCCGGCAATGACGACGCTATCCGCGCCATCAAATTGATTGCCGGCGCTATGGCAGACGCCGTTATCGAGGCGCGTGAAGGTGAGGAAGGTCTCGCCGCACGTCGTCAGATCGAAGCGCAAATGTCGGAAGCAAAAGAGAAAGAAGTTGCCGCGCAGAATGCACAGGCGGAAGCGACGGCACAAACGGAAACCGTTTCGGAAACCGAGTCGGTATAAGGAGGGCATCGTAATATGGCTTTCACAGCAAAAGACGTAGCAAAATTGAGAGAGCAGACCGGTGCGGGAATGATGGACTGCAAAAAGGCGCTTACCGCAACCGACGGCAACATGGAAAAAGCGGCGGAGTATCTCCGTGAACAGGGCGTAAATATTGCGGCGAAAAAAGCTTCTCGTATTGCAAGCGAGGGTATGGTTGCGGCATATGTCAGCGCCGACGGCAAAATCGGTGCGTTGGCCGAAGTGAACTGCGAATCGGATTTCGTGGCGAAGTCCGATCCGTTTGTGGAACTTAGCACGGCGGTTGCTCGCCAGGTGGCAGAAACCGATCCGAGCGACCTCGAAACATTACTTTCGTCGAAATCGGTTGTGGACGCTTCGTCTACCGTAACCGATCTTGTCAATAATGCAACGGCAAAAATCGGAGAGAAGCTTTCCGTACGCAGATACGTCCGTTTTGCGGTAAAAAGCGGTCGCGAAGAATTTTATCTGCATATGGGCGGAAAAATCGGCGTTCTTTTGGAAATGCAGACCGAAAAAGATTTGAACGGCAATGCGGAATTTGTGACGATGTGTCACGATATCGCGATGCATATCGCGGCAGTATCGCCCAAATATGTAGCGCCGGAAAATGTACCCGCAGACGTCACGGAACACGAAAAAGAAATCCTCACGGTGCAAACCATGAACGAAGGAAAACCTGCTGCGGTAGCCGAGAAGATTGTTGCGGGACGTATCAAGAAATTCTACAAAGAGATTTGTCTTGTAGAGCAGGAATTCGTTAAGAATCCGGATCTTACGGTAGGGCAGCTGGTAGCCGACTTTGCCAAGAAAGTCGGGTCGGCGGTGAAAATCGCACGGTTTACCGTTTTCGTTATGGGCGAAGGACTTGAAAAGAAAGTCGATAACCTTGCGGACGAAGTCGCTAAGATGCAACAGAAATAATTTTTGATTTTCAAAGAACGGGACGCCGATTTTGGTGTCCCATTCTTTTATAAAAATTTGTAGTAGGAGATTCTATGTATAAGCGTATTTTATTGAAAATCAGCGGGGAAGCTTTGGCGGGTGAGCAAAGCGTGGGGATCGATCCCACCATGGTAGAGCACGTTGTATCGCAATTGGTGGAAATTCACAATCGCGGACTGGATATTGCGGTTGTGGTGGGTGGCGGCAATTTTTGGCGCGGCCGCCAGGGTACGAATATGGATAGAGTGACCGCCGATCATATGGGAATGCTTGCCACTATTATGAACGCCTTGGCGCTCTCTGATGCAATCGAGAAGAAAGGTGTTCCCACACGGGTGCAGACGGCGCTCAGTATTCCGTCGGTAGCCGAACCGTTTATTCTGCGTAAGGCGATCAAACATTTCGAAAGCGGGCGTATTGTCATTTTTGCTTGCGGAACGGGGAATCCGTATTTCTCCACCGATTCGGGTGCGGCTTTGCGCGCCGCGGAGATTAAAGCGGACGTTCTTCTGATGGCAAAAAATGTGGACGGACTGTACGACAGTGATCCGAAAATCAACCCGAAAGCCAAAAAATTCGATAAAATTTCTTATATGGACGTTATCAATAAGGATTTGCACTTGATGGATATTACCAGTATCACGATGTGCATGGAAAACAAAATCCCCATTATTGCGTTCGGACTTAATACCGAAAGCGGCTTACTCAAAGCGGCCATGGGCGAAAAAGTAGGTACAATAATCGACTAAAACAGTTGTCTTATGGTGCCGAATTTGATATAATAAATTAAAATAACGGTTTACGGAGGCAATTATGGCAATATCCAATCCGCAGGTGAAAGAAGAATTCGACAAATACGACGTCAGACTCGGCAAAGCGTTTGATCATCTTAAATCGGAATTTTTATCGGTTCGGGCCGGACGCGCGAATCCGCAGATTCTCAATAAAATCACGGTAGATTATTACGGAACCCCCACGCCGCTCTCGCAAATGGCTACCATTACCGTCCCCGAGGCGCGTATGTTGGTCATTTCGCTTTACGACGTGAGCATGCTCAAAGAAGTGGTGAAGGCGATCAATGCATCGGATATCGGCATCAATCCTACCGACGACGGAAAGACCATTCGGCTGGTATTTCCCATGCCGACGGAAGAGCGTCGTAAAGAGTTGATTAAGCAGGTGAAAAAGACTGCGGAAGAAACGAAAGTGGTGTTGCGTAACGAGCGTCGTGACGTTATGGACACGCTGAAAAAGCTTAAAAAAGATAATGTGATTACAGAAGATGAAATCGCGTCGTACGAAAAAGACGTGCAGAAGTTGCTCGACAAATATATCGAGTCGGTAGACAAGCTACTGAAAGATAAGGAAGCCGAAATTCTTGAAATCTGAAAAAATTCCGCAAAACCTTCCTCGGCATATTGCGTTTATTATGGATGGGAACGGAAGATGGGCAAAAAAGCGTTTTTTACCGCGTAAAGCCGGGCATCGCGAAGGCGTGAAGGCTATGCGGAAAATCGTCGATGCTTGTTTTTCGCTCGATATTCCGTATGTTAGCCTGTATGCGTTTTCTACCGAAAACAAGAATCGATCGGAAGAGGAAGTCCGGTCTCTGTTTTCTCTTATAGAAGAGTATTTTACAAAATTTATGGGGGAAATGCTCGAGAAGGGAATACGCATCACCGTGATGGGCGACGTATCTTATTTCCCCGAAAATTTGCGTAATACCATTTCCGAGGCTATAGAAAAAAGTCGCGAGTGCACCCACGGTACTTTGAATATTGCGCTCAATTACGGGGCTCGCGATGAAATATTGCGTGCCGTCAATGCGGCAGTGGAGGCAGGACAAAAAGTCTCCGCCGAAGAATTTGCCCGTTTATTATACACTGCGGATATTCCCGATCCGGATTTGATTGTGCGCACCGGAGGAGAATCTCGTCTGAGCAATTTTATGTTGTATCAGAGTGCCTACAGCGAGTTCTTTTTTTCCGAAGTGCTTTGGCCGGATTTTAACAAAAAGCATCTATACGAAATTCTTAACGACTACGCCTTGCGCGAACGCAGGTTCGGAAAAGTCAAATCATGAAAACACGTTCTATTACAGCTCTGTTTATTGCGGCGGTTTACGTCGGTACCGTTCTCTTGTCAATCTATGTCAACGAGATTTTTTATGATATCTTCGTGCTGATGGTAGCGATAGGGGCCGGACTCGAAATGTGCCATGCCTTAGAAAAGAAGTTTGCGGCTCCCGTCGATATTTTGGTCGTTTTATATGCTTTTTGCGGCTATATTGCTTTTTACTTTATCGGAAAGTATGCGGATGCGGGATTGGGAATTGCAGGCTATTTTGCCGTATTGGCATTGTTTGTGATCGTCACGTTTATTTATTGCGGTTTGAGTAAAACCAAAACGGTATCCAACGGGGTGACTACGTTACTGGCCATGGTGTATCCGGTTACGATTCTCACTTACATGTTGGGAATCAATTATTTCGCCGATCCGTATCGTGTCAGTGCGATTTTGCTGGTATTTATCGTTTCGTGTCTTACCGATACGTTTGCCTACCTTGTGGGTTCGCTTTTTAAGGGACCCAAGCTCTGTCCGAAAATCAGCCCCAAAAAGACGGTTTCCGGCGCGATCGGCGGATTGATCGGCGGCATGGGGGGCGCGATGATAGTTTATGCCCTTGCGCGGTTCGGCGTATTGCATTGCGGCTTATTTACCGGCAGGGAAGTTTCCAATATTGTGCATTTCCTGATGTTGGGGTTGCTGGGTTCGGTGTTGAATCAATTCGGGGATTTGGCGGCTTCCTACTGTAAGCGAAAGTGCGATATCAAAGATTACGGCTCCTTATTACCGGGACACGGAGGCGTTCTTGACCGAGTGGACGGCATGATGTTTAATGCGGTAGTCATATATATATATATCAGTTGCATTATGGTCTGAACATGAAAAAAATAGCGATTATCGGCAGTACCGGTTTTATCGGCACACAAGCGCTGCAAGTTATCGAAAAGCATCCCGACAAATTTCAGGTCGTTGCACTCACAGCCCATTCGAGTGCCGACCTTTTGATTTCTCAGGCAAATAAGTTTCATGCGGAATATGTGGGAATCAGCGACGAAAGTGCGTATAAAACGGTAAAAGCCGCATTAAAATGTAAAGTGGGCACGGGAGAAGCGTGCCTTTCGGAAGCGGCGCGTGTGGATTGCGATATCGTCTTGGTTGCCGTAGTCGGCTGTATCGGATTGCGAAGCGTGCTTGCCGCAATCGACAGCGGCAAGAGAGTTGCTTTGGCCAATAAGGAGCCGTTGGTTTCCGCAGGATCTTTGGTGATGCGGCGCGCAAAAGAGAAGGGGATTCCCCTTATTCCCGTAGACAGCGAGCATTCCGCTATTTGGCAATGTCTTCGGTGCGGACGGCAAGCGGACGTAAAGCGATTGATTCTGACGGCAAGCGGCGGCCCTTTTTATCACAGTACGCCGTCACAGTTGTTATCGGTGACGCCCGAAATCGCCGTGAAACATCCTACCTGGCGCATGGGAAAAAA